>CAZTDC010000807.1:0-1413 GCA_964612165.1 uncultured Salinivenus sp. | reverse complement strand
ACGTCAGCATGTTGGCCATCAGCTTCGCCGCGATCGACACGCGCGGCTGGTCCTTCCGCTCCTGTCGGGCGTAGCCGAAGTACGGAATGACGGCCGTCACACGGGCCGCCGACGCCCGCTTGGCAGCGTCGATGAGGAGGAGCAGCTCCATCCAGTTGTCCGCCTTCGGATGGGTGCTCTGGATAATGAAGACATCCGAGCCGCGAATGGACTCTTCGTAGTGGACGTAGATTTCCCCGTCGGCAAAGTCGCGGATCGTGAGGTCGCCCAACGTGGTGCCGTAGGATTCGGCGATTTTCTGGGCGAGGGCGGGGTTGGACCGGCCGCCGAAAATGGCGACGGGGCGGTCGTTGCTAGACGTTTGCATGGGCGGGATCGGGGGCGGACACGAGAGCGCCACGGCGAGCCCAAACCGCGAAGGGCCAGGTGCGGTGCGGCCCGACGGCAAGGGCGGTGAGGAGAGCAAGGAGGCTGCTGCCCGGGGTGGATTCGAACCACCACTAACGGCTCCAAAGGCCGCTGTCCTGCCATTAGACGACCGGGCAAAGAGAGGCGGCGAGAGATCGCCGTTCTTCAGTACACACCTTACGAAAAGGTGGTGATGGAATCAACGGAGGGATGTGCGCTTCGGTTCGTGAAAAGATGCTGAGAACGGCACGCCGGATCCACCGTAACGTGGAGAGTGATCTGATGACGTGGCGGTGGAATCGTAATTGCGGTCTTTCGCTCCGGAGCCGAATGCCTGTGCAAGCGAATGCTCAATTCGGGAAGTCCGCCGAAAAAAGAGCGTCGCACAGCAGGGGAGAAGGAACTTTCAGATCCGACGGCGCTTCCTCGTCTGGCAACAATGCCTGCCCCTGCCGCGATACGCCGATCAGAATAGGCTCCGTATGTCACGAACGCTCCAGATTGAACTCACATCCCATGATCCGGAAATCGTCGACGGGACCACGGGAAAAATCGTGCGGTTCATCGAGGATCGCCATCCGCACACGCCCATCGCGATTCCCCTGCCAGCCCGGTCTGAGAAGTTTGGAGACGAGGTGTCCCAGCGCATCCATCCACGCGTGATTGAGGTATGGGCCGCAGACACGGAACTGATCGTTCAGATGAGGCAACTAAATCTCCCAGATGGGGTGAAGGTGTCAATCAAACAATCTGAGTAAGGTCAGCCGGTGGTTTTGTGGGAGAAGAAAGGGACTCGGGTAGCGGGGGCTGATCAGCATACGGACCATCACATGAATCCTCGTTTTCACGACCAGCCCTACTCAGAATTGGGTTCAGTTGCTCCGCTTCGAATCGGCTACTCTCGCCCGTAGTAGACGAACGGCGCCCAGCGGAGCGGATCGGTGTTGCGCTCCCCAAACTCCCCGGCAATGAACGCACGCTTGACCTCGGTGACCGCTTCGGCAA
>CAZTDC010000806.1:0-1414 GCA_964612165.1 uncultured Salinivenus sp. | reverse complement strand
TCGCCTCCTTCAGGGCCTCCTCGGCGGCCACCCGCTCGGAAATGTCGATGCCCATTCCCACGAGGTACACACTGTCGTCAATGTGGACCGTGGCGCCCGTCAGATAAAGCGGAACCTCGTCCCCTTCTTTGGTACGAACCCGTGCCTCCACCGCTGCCAGGCCCTCTTTGAAAACCGTCCGGATCCGCTCGGCCACCCGGTCTCGGTCTGACTCGACAAAAAGGTCGAGGGGGTTGGTCTTCTCAATCTCGCCGGCGGAATACCCGGTCACCTCTTCCAGCTGCTGGTTCCAGCGGCGGAATCGGAAGTTTTCGTCGATCAGGTAAAACGCCCCCGGGAGGCTGTTGAGCGCCGAGTTGATGAAGTTCTTCTCCGTCCGAAGCGCCTGCTCGGCCTGCTTTCGCTCCGTAATGTCCTCCACGACCCCCTCGTAGTACTGCACTGCTCCGTCCTCGTCGCGGACGACCCGCGCGCTCTCCAGCACGTGCACTTCGCTGCCGTCGGCCCGGGTCCAGACCGTTTCGTTCTGCACAATCTTTCCCTGCCGCTCTACCCACTCCTTGAAAGCGGCCCGATCCTCCTGGGCAACGCCCTGATCGTTCAGGTCGACGTTTTTCAGCTCCTCGACCGAGTCGACACCAAAGATCTCGGCCAGTGGGGGATTGGCGTACAAAATGCGCCCGTCGGGCGTGGAGCGATACACGCCGACCGGCACATTTTCTAGAAATTCGTAGTGCCGGGACTCGGCCTCCTGCGGATCGAGTGAGGGGGCCGCCCCAGCGATCAGTCCCGCCAGATCCTCAAGCGGACCGAGAACGGCCTCATCGAGCGCGTCGGCCTCCGCACTCGCCACAAAAAAGACCGTTTCCCGTTGCTGCTCTCCCGTTCCGAGGGGCACCCCCGCGTAGGAGCGCACGTCCGACTCCGTCGCCCGAAGCAGCGGATCGGGCTCCGTAACCTCGGGCTCGACGTGGGGCCGCTCCACCGACACAACGGTATCGGCGGGCCGCTCCACGGCCTCCGTCACGAGCCCCTGAGCGGCAACCCAGTACCAGTGATCGTCGTTTCGACGCACGAGGCCCACGTGGTCGGCAGGCGTGAGGGCCTTGGCAAGCCGCACTGCCCGTTCGAAGGTGTCCAGAACATTCGCCCGCGAAACGCGAGAAGAGGAAGTCATACGACCTGAGTACGCATGGTGGGAAGCGTATGCTCATCTGCAGGCGGGGGCGTGGTGGATCACCCGCCGCCCGGGGCCCGACCGTCGGACTGGTTATCCCGAAGGAGGTTCATTAACTTAAAAGCAGGTCATTGCCATTACAAATGAGACGACCAATCCCGAAACGGGTCTTCATCTGCTTCCGGCGACGACAGCCCCCAGAAAGACGGCCGCCTGCACGAGGATGATGGCGGCCCC
>CAZTDC010000805.1:0-1417 GCA_964612165.1 uncultured Salinivenus sp. | reverse complement strand
CTGAACCGACAGCCCAGCCGACAGCTGGGGACTCGCCGAGCATCGAAACGCCTTCCGCCTCCGGCGAAGGGGCCGTGCCAACGTCTGAGGACTCGTCTAGGTCTTCGGTGTGGTGGGGGCTTGGGTTGGCCGCCGGAGTCGCGGGCCTCGTTGGGGGCACCCTGGCGATCAGCGAGGCGGGGGCGGTGGAGGTTCTCGCGTTCTTCGGCACTTGGCTCGCCGCGTGCGCCGGGCTGATTGGGCTCTTTCGGGAGGGCGAGAAGCTGATGAGTCCGGCGGCGCGGGCGTCGGTCACCGATTGGCTCCTGCAGGAGAACTTCGTCGAGCGCACTGCGGGCTGGCCGGAGACGTTCGTCGCGCTTTTCGACGCCATCTTCACCGAAAATCACCTCTCATGGACATGCTTCCTACGGTCGGCGATTGCTTCCGTCGCGACTGTGGTTCTCATTCTTTCTGGAATGCTCGGTCTTGGAATCGGAAATATGGAGATGGCCGTTTCCGATCTCGCCTCCTCTTCTCCGCTCAGGTTTGTGGGAATCCTCGTCGGATTCGGAGCTGTGGCCTTATTCAACGTGCCGATCGACTACGCTTCTCTCTACGAGACGAGATGGATCCTCGGGAAAATGGAGAAGACGAGGCGGTGGAGCGTCCAGGTTCTGTATCTTGGTCTTGACCTGTTGCTTACAGCATTAGTGTTCACAGGAATATTCTTTGTTTTCGGCTGGACCATCACACTCGCCAGTGGGGATATGGCGCCAAGCGCGCTTCTTGACCTGGGAGTCTGGACGGCGCAAATAAAAGGAGTAGCTGGACTTGCCTATACGGGAAGTCCCTTCACGGCTATGGTCTTTTCGACCTTCTTTACGTCCGTTTGGGTCTGGCTCTACGTACTGGCAGGCGGGCTTCTCCGCCTGCTGTACCCGGCGCTGAAGGGCATCGATTGGCTAAAGGAGAGCCTCGACGTGGAGGCCCGCCCGGTGCACACCCTCGGCCTGCTGCTGGCCGTGCTTACGACGATGTTCTTCGCCGCGAGCGCGCCGTTTGCTCTGTGAAGAAAGATGTGCAGGCACCCCCAAGCTTTCACAAGTGAGAATTCACTGTGCCGAACGAGACAGCCGAAGAGATCCAGTTTGATTTCGCCAGGTGTAATCTGAAAGCCATCGGTTCAGATGTCGAAGAGTCTCCATACGAGATGTATCCATTCAAGCGAGGGGGTGAAGATTGCCTGGTAGCCCTCGATTTCTGCGAGATAGTCGGACTGTTCGTGAACTGATTCGGCCGCCTGCAAACGTCAAAAACTGCGCTTGATTGTCTCGCGCACCTTTTCCAACTGGGTTCTTTGGGTAACTGAGGCACGTCGGTAGACAGGGCTCAGAGATGGCCCGCGCTCCGGATGTCCGCCTTATCGGTCGTTATA
>CAZTDC010000804.1:0-1418 GCA_964612165.1 uncultured Salinivenus sp. | reverse complement strand
CGCAGGCCTACGGCGTGGCCACCTTCTACCACCAGTACTACAAGGAGGAGAAGGGAAACTACGTGCTGGACGTGTGCACCTGCTTCACATGCCAGATGTGCGGGGGGTACGACATCCTGCACTACCTGGAGGAGAAGCTGGGCGTCCACGCCGGCGAGACGACCGACGACGGCATGTTCACGGTGCAGGCGGCCGAGTGTCTCGGGGCCTGCGGCTCCGCGCCCATGCTGGAGGTCTCAAACGGGGTGTACGTGCATCAGCTCACGCCCGAAAAGATCGACGACCTCATCGAGAGCCTGCGCAACGGCGAGGTGCCGGCCTTCACGTCCGTCACCCTGCCGCAGGACGAGGACGAGATGGGCGGCAACCGCCGCACGGACGTAGAAAAAACGACGACCTACGAGACGCAACCGCGCGCCGAGCACATGGAGTAGGTCCCGTTTCGGAGATTGACCTTCGATGCACGAGGGGAAGTCGTAAGCCGGTTTGAGCCGAACCCTGCATCCAGACTTCTATCCGATTGACCCTCGGACCTCGCGTTTTTTCGTTGCTTGTTTTCTTTTAACTGGCGCCATGCCCTCCCCCGACGTGCCGTCGCCCCGCGAGGTACTCATCGAGAGCCTCGGCCGCCTGTCGGCCGACGAGAAGGAGCAGCTCCACGGACCGAACTGGACGACATTCGCCACCCGAAAGCTGCGGTCGCTCCGGAAGGCCCGGAAGTGGGTGTACGCGCTGAGCGCGACGATGGGCCTCTTCGCCGTTGCCGTGCCCACAACCGCGTTTTACCACTACTATCAGACGGTCGAGAGCTTCTCAATCCTCGGCTTTCTCGGATTGGTTGCCGCCGCGTGCACCTTCGCGGCCGCCCAAATGGGATGGGCCGTGCACGTCTACATGAACTGGTCCCATAAGCTCCAGTGCTACAAAGGCCTCCGGGCGCTGGGCCGGGACACGGATTCTGAAAAGACGGACGAACCCGCGGCGACGGCTACGTAGTTTTACAGGATGGCCCTACCCTTTTTCGCATTGCTCCCCACAACCTCGATTCATCATGGAAGCGACCAACGGTGCTCCCACCTCCAAGGCCGGTGACTGGCGCTCGTACGACCGGGTGCTGCTGCCTCCCATCCAGGACCTGCACAAGCTGGAGGTCTACGAGGAGAACGGGGGCTACGACCAACTCCGCAACGTCCTGGAGGACGACAGTCTCGATCCCGGCGACGTGACCGAAAAGGTGAAGCAGTCGGGCCTGCGGGGCCGCGGCGGGGCCGCCTTCTCCACCGGCATGAAGTGGAGCTTTATGCCCGAGCCCGGCGACCGCCCACGCTACCTCGCCTGCAACGCCGACGAGAGCGAGCCGGGGACGTTCAAGGACCGGCAGATCATGGAGTACAACCCGCACCTCATGTTCGAGGGCA
>CAZTDC010000803.1:0-1423 GCA_964612165.1 uncultured Salinivenus sp. | reverse complement strand
CTCGCGCCAGTACTCTTCGATGAACCGGTCGTCGTCGCCGTAAACGGTCTGAAGCATGCCCGGCCAGGGCCGCTCGATGATAAGATTGCCCGCCCGTCCGCTTGCAGGATCGACAGGGTTGCCGTTGTCGTCGTAGATGGCCGCCTCAATCCCAGGACAGGGAAGCCCGGCGGAGCCCGGTTTCATGTCCTGTAGGGCGGGCAGGTTGGTGATGAGGTGGCCGCCGGTTTCCGTCTGCCACCAGGTGTCGACGATCACTGCATCCTCGTTGCCGATGTGCTTGTAGTACCAGAGCCACGCGGCTGGATCGGCTCGCCGACGGTGGTCATGTGCCGGAAGTCGAAGTCGTACTCGGCGGGATATTCCTCCCCCCATTTCATGTACATCCGAACCGCCGTCGGCGAGGTGTGAAAGATGTCGACGTCGTGACGCTCGGCAATTTCCCAGGTCACGCCCTTGTGCGGATGATCGGGCGCCCCCTCCCGCATGACGCTGGTCGTTCCCAGTGCAAGCGGGCCGTAGACGATGTAGGAGTGACCGGTGATCCACCCGATGTCGGCGGCGCACCAGTAGGTGTCCTCCGGCTTGATGTCGAGCACATACTTCGACGTCCCAGCCGCGTAGCTGAGGTACCCCCCCGTTCGGTGCTGAGCCCCCTTCGGTTGGCCGGTGGTGCCGGACGTGTACATTAGGAAGAGAATGTCCTCCGCGTCGCGCGAGACCGGCTCCACTCGAGCGCGTTCGTTGTTGGCCAGGAGTTCGGACACGAGCACGTCGCGCCCCTCCGCGAGATCCACGTCGTCGTGGAGAGTGCCGTCATGCCGCTCCCACACCAGAACAGTATCCACACCCGTTTCGGCCTTCTCGGCGGCGGCATCGGCTTTTTGCTTGTGGTTCAGGAACTCTCCGCGCCGGTAATAGCCGTCGATCGTCACGATCACGTCCGAGTCGGCGTCGTCGACACGCTGGGCGAGGGCATTGGCCGAGAACCCCCCGAAGACGACCGAGTGGGGCGCCCCGATGCGCGCACAGGCAAGCATGGTGATGGGAAGCGCCGGCACCATCGGAAGGTGCAGAGTCACCACATCGTCCTGCTCGACGCCCACGTCCTGGAGCGCTGCGGCCATCTTGTTAACCTCTCGGTAGAGGTCACGATAGGTGAGGTTGCGCTGTGTCCCGTCCTCTCCCTCCCACAGAAGTGCGACCTGGTTGGCCCGCTCCTCGAGATGCCGATCCACGCAGTTGAAGCATGCGTTTAACTCGCCTCCCACAAACCACTCGAAGAAAGGCGGATTTGAGCCGTCGAAGGTCTCGTCCCATCGGGTGTCCCAATCGAGAAGATCAGCGTATTCCTCGAACCCGTCGGGAAAATCGTCGAACCGGTCATAGACCGAGGGATCAAACACGTTGGCCTGCCCCACAA
>CAZTDC010000802.1:0-1425 GCA_964612165.1 uncultured Salinivenus sp. | reverse complement strand
ATCTCGTCGGGGCGCACGTCCCACATCAGCATCGTCTCAATGTCGACGTAATCCTCTTCTCCAAGCTCGTCGGTAAAACGATAGTCGCCGTAGGTGCTTCGCTCGAAGGGCGGCAGGAGCTCCCACTCCGTGCCCTGGCGATCGACGAAGTGCTCGGGGAAGGGGTTCTCCTGGTCGTAGTCCGGGTGGTAGGACGCGTAGGTCTTGCTCGCCTCATAGATGGCCGCGCGGCGAGCGCCTGCCTTTGTCGAGCTCTCACCCTCGACACTGAACG
The DNA here is from genome assembly GCA_964612165.1 of uncultured Salinivenus sp. Classification (GTDB taxonomy): domain Bacteria; phylum Bacteroidota; class Rhodothermia; order Rhodothermales; family Salinibacteraceae; genus Salinibacter. Next base: position 1,151 of record CAZTDC010000802.1, on the reverse strand, counting down.
GGGAAATCGAAATGGTGGCCGTCACGAATCCATCGTCGTCTTCGTGGTAGGTGGGCCGCTTCACCTCAAAATCGCTGGGATGGGGATATGCGCTACTTTCGTCGGGCATGATGCTCTGTGGTCGGTCAGGTGAAGACAGAATGCCGGTCGCGCACCGGTATGATTCCGATGCAAGAGAGGGTTGTAAACGACGTGCTCCATCGGAGGATTCCGGCTCTACCACACATCCCTCGGCGTTCCGTGCAGAATTCGCATGGGACTCGATGCAGACCCCCTTCATTCAGGAGGACAGGGTCAGGAACGAGTCACTCCGGCAATCAAATTGGCACCGAAAAGAGACGAAGGCTCCGAGGGTAGTCTTTGCTTCGCCAACCCTCCACGTCCATTTCTGACGGTCGATTTCGACCACTCGCTGCCCTCGAGTTCGACGGTAGTCTAATCGGACGTGTACGAAACCCCAAACCGCTGCCCCAGGGTGTCGTGCCACGCTTCGTCCTTCACGGTCCGCTCGTGTCGACCCGCGGACGTGACATCGGTGAAGGTGTCATCGGAAAGGGTTCGGTAGCCCGCGTCGGTCGAGAGGGCCACGAACGGGTCCCCCGTGAACGGCGACTCGGGGGCCGTCTGGAGATAGTCGTTGGCCGCCTCGTAGTAGTGAAAGGGGCGGGCCACGTCATCGAAGACATAGCGCGGCGTCCATTCGGTCTCGTCGGAGTCGCGATATTCCGTGCGGTAGGTGACATCGGACCGGTCGCTTCCCGTCACGCGCCACGTGACGCCCACTTCGTCGGTCTGCGCATCCCCCGTGATGGGGAGTGGGCAGCGTATCATCGGCGGCCCGGTCCCCACGTCCACCACGTACCGGCGGTCCAGTTCTACAACGAGCGGGTGATGATTGGCGGGCGTACGGAGCGCCCCGTCGGAGACCACCCGGGCGGCAATGCGATCGGCGTCGTAGCCAAGCGCGATGAGCAACGCGTAGAACAGGCCGTTGAGTTCAAAGCAGTACCCGCCGCGGCCCCGCTCAACGATTTTGTCGAAGAGGTGGGGTATCGACAGGACGACGCCTTCCCCCGCCCGTTCGCCGTAGGGATCGCCGGTGATGGAGAGGGTCTCGAAGGGAACCGTCGTGACGTGGGCCCGCTGGAGAC
>CAZTDC010000801.1:0-1434 GCA_964612165.1 uncultured Salinivenus sp. | reverse complement strand
GGTGTCGTGCTTTTCCTTCGTACGTATCTGTTTGCGTCCACGACCCGTCTTCCGAGTGCTCGTACACGTGCAGGGTGCCGGTGTAGAGCGCCGGGGCGTACACGATGGTGTTCGCGTCGGGCACGGCCATGCTTCCGGGGAAAAACTGGTTCGTAACCGTTTCGAGCTTGTGATCGGTGGCTCGTACGTCGCTTTTGGCCACGAGGCTTGCGTGGACGGTCGAGAAGCTCGTGTCGACGACGTGGACGAGGTGCTCGTCGCCCGCCCCGACGACCGCGTACCGGTCGGCCGACAGGTCGGCAATCTCGCCAATGCGGGGCACGTCGGGCAACTGGTACGTCGTCAGTAGATCGCCGTCCTGGGTGAAGGCCGTAATGCGGGCCTGTCGGCGGTCGGCCACCAGAAGGCGGCCCCGTCGGTCGACATGTAGCGCACTGATTTGCCGAAATTCGCCGGGGCCGTTTCCCTCTTCGCCGATACTAAACCGGTATGTACTGTCGTCGTACACGCGGACCTTCGCTTCCTGTCCGTCGGCGACGAAGAGGAGGTCGTCGCCCACGGCCACCTCGGCTGGATTGCTGAAGAGACGGTGGTTGGGGGCCTCCGGATCGTCGGTGCCAATCCGCAGGGTTTGCTCAACAGTGAGCGGGTCGGGGGCATCGGGCTCAGTCGTGCACTGGGGCCCGATGAGGAGAAGAAGGACAGATGCAGCGACGATTCGAGCAGGGGGCATTGGCGGCATTGATCGATGTACGTATTTCTGATAGTTGGAGACGGAGCCCTCCCGCAGTTCGACAGTGGTAAGACTACTAAAATAGTACTACATCCATAGTATTTCTGCAAGCGTCACTTTCCACGGGGACATCTGACGGGGAGAAGAGAACGCTCTGCTTGGGACCAAGCGCGCGGGACCCAGTCTTCGGGGAAGAAGGGGCTGTCTGGTTTTCCGGAGCGGTGCCGTTAGATCGGTCGGTGGACGGGTGACGTCCAATGACAGCGCGCCTGAAATGCGTTACCGCAGTCCCAGGTCGGGCACCGCGACCGGCTCGCCCGTTTCCACGCTTACCCACACGAGGACGGCCGTGCCCGTCGCCACCCGCTCGCCGGAGCGCTCCAGTTTTGCGTCGTAGAGTTTCTTCATGCTCGACTGCCCCGGTGGCGTAGCGTAGACGTCAATGACCAGCGTCGCCGGGTAGGTGAGCGGCTGCTTGAAGTCGCATGATGCCTCCGCAATCACCGGCCCGGACTCGGTGAAGAGGGGGCCGTCGATCGCCGCGTTGAGCCAGGCCACACGGGCCTCCTCAAAGTAGGTGAAGAAGCGACTGTTGTTGACGTGGCCCGCCGCGTCGAGGTCGCCCCACCGGATAGGGATTGTGGTGCTGTGGACCTGCTGGGCGGCGTCAGGCAATTCTTCAAGGTCGGTAGCCATGAAGG
>CAZTDC010000800.1:0-1434 GCA_964612165.1 uncultured Salinivenus sp. | reverse complement strand
ACACGGGGCAAGTCACGAGAGAAAACGCGCTTCGTAGCGATTCATGCCCTCGTCCGTGCCGACAACGACGACTTGGTCGTCGTCCTGAAACGTGAACGCCTGCGGGTCGAGCGACGTGATCACGTCGCCATCGCGAACCACCGCCACCACAGTACAGCCCGTTTCGGCCCGGACGTCGGCCTCTGCAAGCGTGCGCCCGGCAAGGCGTCCTGCCTCGAAGCGCATCACGTCAATCTTCGTCCGGAACGAGAGCACCTCTTCCTTTTCTAGAACAGTTGCGGCCATCATGCGCCCACTTATAGTCGCAAGGGACTGGACGTAGTCCGCCCCGGCCCGGTAGATCTTCCGCACATTTTCCTCCTCGTTTGCCCGGGCAACGATGTGTGCCTCCGGGTTCGCGTCTCGCCCGATGAGCGTGGCGAAGAGCGTGGTCGTGTCGTCGTCAAGGTCAATGATGATGGCGTCGGCCGTCCCCACGTCGGCCTTCTCGTACACGTCGGGATCTCGGGCATCGCCCACGACGTCCACGTTGGGCAAATCCTTCGCGTCGATGATGGTCAACTCGGCCTCCGTATTGGCCAGCACATCGACGGCCGCCTGGCCGGATTGCCCGTACCCGACGACGATGACGCGCTGTCGCTTCCGCAACTGAACCGTCGAGCTGTCCTCGCGCCGCAGCGCCTGGATGCGTTCGGGCGCCCCGGACACGAGAAGCCGCGCCCGGCAATCGATGGTCGTCTCCGGACCGACGGGGCTCCTGAACGTGCCATTGAACCAGGCCCCAATTACATCTACCCCGAAGCGCTCCCGCAACCGGAGCTCGCCAATCGTCTGGTCGCACAGCGGGCTCCCCGACTCGACGTCGAGCTCGGCGACCTCAAGGTCCTCGCCAATCCCAATCGACGCGTCCTCGGCCATCCGGAGGAGGAACGGAATTTCTCCCGCCAATCCCTTTCCCAGCAACTGGCGAGGGGAGAGGACCTCATCGGCTCCCGCCATCCGGTGGTAGGACTCCAGGGCTTCGTCTTCGATGACGGTCACGGTTTTGACCTCGTCGCTGAGTTCCCGCGCCGAGAGGATCACGCTCGTGTCTACCTCGTCCCGTCCGTCCACCACCAGCGCGGAGGCAGCCGCGAGATCGACTCGTTCGAGTGCGGACACCGATTCCGGGTCGCCGTGGACGGCTGGATACCCGTCGACGTTGAGGGCCGTGGCTCGCTCGCGATCGGGCTCGAGGATCACGTACTGCCGACCCTGCGCCTCAAGTTCGTCGATGAGGGCCTCGATGCGAGACGTGTGGGGCGCGAGTACGATGTGATCCGTGCCGGAGAACGTGTCCGGGGGGCGCTGCTCAAAGGCGTCTCGCAGCACGGGGACGGCAAACAGGGGAACGGCGAGAAAGACAAACAGGACCCCCGTTAGGTTCATAAGGAG
>CAZTDC010000799.1:0-1435 GCA_964612165.1 uncultured Salinivenus sp. | reverse complement strand
GAGGAAGTAATTTCAGATTGCGCCCTGATGCCGACAGCCGTCGGCAGAGGAAGTAATTTCAGATTGCGCCCTGAGCAAGGAGATCCCAGATCTCCGGCGAACAAGTGCTTTCAAAGTGTTTTGTGAGGGGCCGGAGCAACCGCGGCGTGCTTGCAGCGGCTGCGCTTTTCCAACCCACGCCCGGGCCCGGCCTTTAGCCCAAATCCGAAAGGGAGGCTCAGGGGTCGTTGCGTACCCGAATGCACTACTTACCATACAGCCCGGTGAGGACGGATCGGCATAAGGTGTCATATTCGGAATTATGGGGAACGGATCGGCTTTTCGCTCTTCTCGTTTCGGATAAGTCCTTGGACCAGATCGGCTTGCCCGAAATCCCGATTCGTATTATGCCGAACGGGGCCGTGATGTAACCCGGAATGGATCAGCATAAGATAAGTTATGCAATTGCAACAGAATAAACCCATGAAAAAATATAATTTTTTGAAGACAGCAGTTGCGCTTAGTCTAATCTATTTGGCTCCTCATGTAGCGAATGCACAAGAGGACTTTCGAGGAACTGAGTGGGGGACTGGTCGAGCCGAGGTACTTAAACAGCACGGAAAACCGGTCAAACAGGGGAATATTAAGGGAATGTCTGGTTTGGTATATGAAGCAAGAGCAGTAAAAAGGGAAGCTCTGGCAATATTTTATTTTTTACCTGATTCCCTGAAGTTAGCTGCCGGTGAATATGCCTTTGCTGCCTCATATGAGAATCCGATGAGATATGTAGAAGATTATAACGAGGTAGGAGATGCTGTTTCAGATCTGTATGGGACACCCTCGAATGATAAAACTGAATGGGAAAGTGAGAAAGACAAGCTTAAATATGATAAATATGGTAACGCAATAGAGGATGGAAGACTAAATTTAGTTCAGGCATGGAAGACATCTGAAGGAGTAATAATACATAAACTATCGAATGCTAAGCCTGGTGGTCATACTCTTCTGTATGCCAGTATGGAGTATGCGCCTATTTTCTTTGCAATATTAACTACTCGTAAATCTGAAGGTTTATGATAATTTAGTACACAATAAAATTATGATAAAGATATACTTTTTAATGCCAATACTATTTTGTGCCCTACTTTTGTCGGGATGTGCGTCGGCAAGCTTTACTCAAACGGGCAAAGAGTATCCATCATACGAAGGAGCCGTGCGTGTCTTTTTTGAGGAGCCAGAGGATGTGGAGTATGAGAAAGTTGGAATTGTATCTTCCCAGGGTGGCTCGATTCATGACAAAGCTGATATGATTGAGGCGCTCCAGAAGGAAGCTGCAGAGCACGGTGCGAACGCGATCATAATGGTCTCGGCGGATGAAAAGCAGGGGGCGGTATTGAGCAGTACTCAGTATGGAACCTTCGCCTCGACGACCTCGCAAAAGAATATGACCGCAGTT
>CAZTDC010000798.1:0-1439 GCA_964612165.1 uncultured Salinivenus sp. | reverse complement strand
GGACTCCACTGAAATTCGCCAAACTCCCGCTCCGCCCTGCCGGTTGGAGCGGTCAGACAAGGCAAATTTCGACCGTTTCGTCCTCCAGCTCTCCGAGACGCCGATTTCTTCGAAGGCCGGAAAGGCTCTTGTTCAGTCCGATGAGTCCTAAAAACATTTGGGCGCCGTCCCTTGCTTAATCTCACAAGGTCGCACAGGTCCCCAGGACCGTGTAGCACAGCTGAGCTGTGCATCGTCGTAGCCGAATCCATCTTTACAGACGTATTCACGTATCGGTAGTCCGCGTGCTCTCGTTTTCTCTCCCTTTCAGGACGGAGGACCAGTGTCCCCCACCGGTTGCCCCCACCGCTGTGAGAGGTTGGCACGCAATTTGGGAGTCTTTATCCTCCCAAACGGATTTCCACCAAGACCCTTCTCGACCCATGCGTTACGTCTTCTCCGTCCTCCTTATCGGTGCGCTCCTCGGAACCGGTTTCACGCATGCCCAAATCAAGAAAGACGTGAGCGAGGTCACCGGCGTGGAGCGGCTGGAAAGTGAGAGCATGCGGTCGCTGTACGACAAGAAGTACAACGGCTCGCACGCCTCCTTTCGCGCCGAGTACGCAGAGGACTCCGATGAGGAAACGACCTGGGCGTTCATCTTCTACGGCTTCACCGACGACACCACGCAGGTCAGTCGCACCAATCAGTTCCTCGTGACGGCCGACGGCAAGCAGCTTGAGCCCATCCGGATCGAGTCCAAAACCCGCTCGATCAATAATTCGTTGCTCGAAATCAAACGCGCGGTGTTCAACCGATCGGGGTTCGAGGAGATTGCGACGGCCCAGAGGATCGAGATTTCCGTCGGCTCGGCCCAGTTTATGGCCGTTCATTCCCGCCGTGAAGACATGCGCTTGATTCTCGATCGGGTGCCCGCCCAGGAAGGGCCGCAGACCGCAAGCAATGATTCCTCCGATAACAGGTAATCCACTCTCTTCTCCCCTGCGCCCGATCACGCGCTGGGTCACGACCCGAACGCGATCAACGTCCGTGGGCACTCCTTCCGAACCGGAAGGGGTGCCCTTTTTCTATGGGCGTGCTCCGATGCTCGCCACGTTGCTTTCCGCTAACTGTGCTACACAGATGCGAATAAGGGGTTGGTCCTACGTACCGGACCGCTTCGAATTCTGTCCCGAAACATCCCTTAGCACGTCCTCCCGCACAAGGCCCCCTCAGCTTGCCAGATGCGGGATCGTTTTGTCCATCGCATCGCCGAATTTAAGAAGATCCTGAGTCAAGCACAGAATGACGTGCTTGAAATTCGGGATTCTTCGGGACGCTGACGCTCCAGGTCTTCCCCTCTTGATGGGCATCACAGAGTCTTCACCGGGTGAAACCGCTTTCCTTAATTGTTCCGGATCATATTCCCTCTCTGGTCTTATTCATATCTGCACAACGTT
>CAZTDC010000797.1:0-1441 GCA_964612165.1 uncultured Salinivenus sp. | reverse complement strand
GTGACACATGCGGCTGGTCCCTATCTGCTTTCAGCATCCCTTCTCGGTTTGGCCCGCGGAGTGGTCCTCGTCCCAGATGTCCTCATTATCGGTCAAAAAAAAACGACGGTCAAAAGCGGGTCTGTTCTGCCGAATATCGTCGGTTTTTCTGTCTCTTACTTCCAATACTTATCATCAAGCCGCTCGGCAATCTCGTCGGTTTTGGGAAGGTCCCATCGATGTCCAATCCCTTTCGAAGACTGAAATATTGAGCTTCACGCATTCCGTGCTTCGATTCCTTGCTGAAGTCAGTCGGATAAATCCTCGATCATAAGGAAGCGGTGATCCTGCTCGATGGCTGGCCACATCGCCTCAAGAATCCGTTCTCGTTCCTCCTCAGTCAGGTCTTCAGTCTCGCCGACGAGTTCCCCATTTTGGGGATTCACTGCCACATCCTTCTTGAACTTACCGATGTAGCGAATGCTCTTGATGAAGTAGAGACCCACGTAGTCGTGGGTACGGTACCCGGGAGACGCAGGCATATAGTAGAAGTTAAGTCGAGCGTTCAAGTATCTGCGTTCAAGAACATAGCCAATGCTGCCGGATTCTCACCTGGATTCATACGTTAGGCGCTTGATTTTCTGAATGAACTGTTGCTTGTCCCGTTTTGAAATGTCTTCTACCTCCCATCCCCCAATTTTGAGGAGCTCACCCTTTTTGACCACCCAGAGAAACGAAAGAAACTGGGCAAAGGGCTGAAACGAACACTCTCGCGTCGAAAGACACGGCAGAACTTGCGTCAGTAGAAGCTCCCGCACCCAGGCATCCTCAGCCTCCACGTACAGAACCGGAATATCGTCCTGCTTCATGTCTGACCGGTACAGAAACTGAATGGACTGAATTTCCTCGCGGAAACTCTGGTCGTCCCCCTCAAATCGGTACTCAATTCGCGTCAAGTTTGCCTTCTCGGGCTCAACGGCTGCTTCACTTCGTAGCCGAGCCTTCAGTTCGGGAAGGGAAAACGTCTCCCTGCGAGCGGGCCCTCAAGTCACCGTCAGGGAATCAGCTCGCTCCAGACGATTCATGAGTGAATCCAGGACGCTTTTTGCAGATATCCGTCCCATCGTTTTTTCTTTTGTGAAAATCTCTGCTACTGCCGTCTGCTCCCACGTTTGTCCCCACGTCCACGACACTGGTAGAAGCAAAACGGAAAGGATTCCAATCAAGAAAGAGAACTGGAGGAGTCCGGTGTCCTTTGGCATGCAAGGAAAGAGCATGGAACGACAATCCTTGATAGAGTCCAGGTCAGCGTTGTGTGAGCCTACAGTTCACGATGGAGCCTCTCGGGTTTCGGTGGCCCATCTGGCTGAGAGGTCGCGGGGGAAGTGGGTTTGGGCCCTGACGACGGCGAATCGCTCCTCCCCTGCTCGCCCTCAAATGCCCTAACATCGGCCGCACAGCG
>CAZTDC010000796.1:0-1442 GCA_964612165.1 uncultured Salinivenus sp. | reverse complement strand
GGCACCTTGGTCTCTTTGCCCTCTCGTTGTTGGGTGCGCCAGCACACCCATTGGTCGCGGTCAACGAGTGCGTTTGGGAGGGTGTTAGCGGTCGGCGGAAGTCCCATCGTGAATATGGGGCGATCACACGGATCGGGCAAATAGATGACGGCAACCGTGGTGAACGCGGCCTGACTCCTCGCGTGCCGCGCATGCCGATCCCACGGTGGTCGGGGATGCCCGTGAGATCCCAGCTGGATCCATATTCTAGGGAGTTTCACGCGGGGTCCCGTCCGCAATAACACCGTGACCAACGGGTGACACGGCTGGGTCACCACACTACGGCGCGATACCCCGCTCAGCGATCGCTGTTGCAGGAACCGGTACTCAGTCGACCGACACCCCAATCGCCGGACGGCAGCCAGAGTCGATCGGCGTCGCTGTCGACGCGGTGTCGCTGGCCCCTCGATCTGGCGGCGATCTCTCAGGCAGCGAGTATGTCGCGTTCAGCCGTATCACCCCCCTATTTCCCGGGCTGATCGATAGGTCCAGTATAAGCGTGTCAGATATAGAGAATTCTCCCGATCGAAGCGCTGCGTCCGTGCTCGTTCGGCAGCGGCGTCACAGCAGCGACACAGCGGCATGCTGTCCCGGCCGCAACAGGGATAGCCGGCGCCTACTGGATGGTTGCTGTTTCGATCGCTTGCTCTGATCGGGGGTGACGTCCCCAGTGTTTCACACGTTGTTTCACCGTCTCTTGCGGCGGGACTCCCGTCTGAAACACCACGGCATGTGCCGTTTGGGTAGCGGCGGTCGGGTGCCATTCGCTGGGCACCCTCTCTACTCGCCGGCATCAGAATTAACCAACGCAGACCGCGTAGTCGGCGGCGTGTTGGTTACGACTGTGCGCTCCTATTCGGAGTGACATCCAGAAGGTATTGCCACGTCTGGCCTGTGGGACGCGCCAGCAGAACACGTGTTCGGGTGTCTTGGAGTGGCCGATGTTTCAATCCCGATTGGTGAATCGGACGGGGTGGTCGTTCGTCCGCCGAGTTTCGGCCAGAGGGGGAGTCCCACGGATAGTCCCACCCTTAAATGTGAGCGTCAGCGAGCGGTGGGGTGGTGGACTGTGAAGTGGAGTGTTGGATTCATCCTCGCGCTGAAGCGCGAGCCTTTCTCCTCGCATCTCTGTAATAAAAACAATGCTAGACGGAGAAGTGTCGTACCGACTGGGCGCCGAAGTCATACATGTGGCGCAACATGTATGTCGAGAGAGGCTGTACTATCGAGTATGGCATCGAAAGACGCTCCCGAGGAAACGACGGTCAGCGACCGGGGAATGGTTACGATCCCTGCGTCTCTCCGGCATCGTCTCGACATCGCGGCCGGTGACAAGCTCCGTTGGGAGGTCGACGACGATGGAAATCTCTCGGTCGAGGTCGTCAAGCAGCGATACGGTGCCT
>CAZTDC010000795.1:0-1445 GCA_964612165.1 uncultured Salinivenus sp. | reverse complement strand
GCCACCGCCGAATACATCGCGTTTACGCTGATCAATGAGGCCGACCCCAACTGGGTGGAGCTGAAGCGCCGCACCCAGGACGTGCTCGACTACCTCGTCGAGCAGAATGTGGTAAGCGAAGCGGAGGGCAAGTACCGGTTTCTCCAGGAGGAGGAGATCCGCGTCAAGAAGGAGATCGACAACCACAACATCACGCGCCTCGACCGCCTGGAAACGTTCGCCGAGGACGTCATCGACTCAGAAATCAAATGGTCGAGCCGGGAGAAACTGGCGGGCACGCCGGTCAGCCTGCAACTGAAGGTGGACGACTACGAAAGCAGCCGCAGCGGGGACGCGGTGGTCGAGTTCTCCCTCGAAGGCCACGAAGACCCGGAAAACATGGCCATCGGCCGAGGAAAGGGCGAACTGGTGGTTTGCCTCCACGAGCAGTTTGGCGAGGAGGAGCGCCGCCGCCTCTACGAAGCGGTCCGTATCAACTCGTATCTCCAGGACCAGCTCGACAGCGCCTCGGGCAATCGCCTGGAGGCGATGCAGACGTTCCGGGAGCGCAGCAAGCGCCTCCTGGAGGAGCTCCGGCGGTGGTTGCAGAAGGCATTTCCGGAGACCGAGTACATCTCTGCGCAACAGGTCCTGAGCGCCTCGGAGCACAATGGCGGCTCGCCGGACGTCATCTACGACTCGATCGTGGAAGAGCACCTCGGCCGCCTCTACAGCAAGCGCGAGCAGGCGACCCAGTATGCAGGCGATCGTTCGAAGCTCCGCCAGGTGGCGCGGCGGTCGCAGTCGGAAATCACCGGCAGCAAGACCGCCGCCGAGACGGAGGTCGAGAGCTACCTGAACATGGCCCAGCGGCCCACGGTCGCCGAGGTGACGCGGAAGTTCGAAGATGCGCCCTACGGGTGGCAGGACACCGAAATCCTGCACATCCTCCTCCGCCTGGAGGCGCGCAAGGAGTGGACGTTTCAGTGGAACAGCGAAGACGTCGGCCGGGAGACGTTTGCCGACCGGGCCGTAAAGCGGGGCGAGCAGTCCTCCTTCACGATTCACGAGCAGGAGGACGTAGACGAGGAGCTGATGTTCGATGCGGCCAAGGCCGTCAACCAGACCATCTTCAACGTCGCCTCGACGGAGGACGAAGTGCCGGAGACGACGGACCCGAAGGAGCTGGAGGAGCGGATTCGTCGTCTTCTCAAGCAGAAGCGCGAGGAGGCAATGAGCAGCGCCTCCGCGCACCGGGGCCGCCCGTTCGCGGGGCACTTCGAAGCGCTTGCCCGCGCCCTGAACGACTTGGGGCAGGTTCGAGGGGGCGAGCCGCTTTTCCGCGCCGTGGTGGACCGGGCGGAGGACCTTCAGGAAAAGGTAGACCGGACGCAAGAGGTGAGCGACTTCTGGGAGCGCCACGGCGAGACGTTCCAGGAGATGGCCGACTTCGTAGACCGGTACCG
>CAZTDC010000794.1:0-1450 GCA_964612165.1 uncultured Salinivenus sp. | reverse complement strand
GCCAAATTCCGGTGGCCGACAACGTCATCGAGTACGCCGTGCAGATGGTGTCTCGGACCCGGCCCGACGACGATGCGTCACCCGACTTTATCTCCAAGTACCTCAGCTACGGCGCCGGCCCACGAGCGTCTCAGTTCCTCATTCTTGGCGCAAAAACCCTCTCCGCCCTCGACGGGCGCATGAGCCCCGTCGAAGCGGACGTGCAGCGGATGGCGATCCCGGTGCTCCGCCATCGCATCGTGACCAACTTCAACGCCGAGGCCGACGACGTCTCCGGGGTCGACTTGATCGAACGCCTCCTGGATATGGACCGCTAACCCGGGTAGCCCATCTAGCGCTCGTCGACGATCGTGCCCTGTTCTCACCGATTTGTTTTCACGCCGGTCGATGGATCTCTCTGGCTACAGCGAGTTGACCCTCGTCGAACGTGTTGACTTTTCAAACGATCTCGCCCTGTTTCGGCTCCGTGCCCCGGATCCCGTCGACTTCACTCCGGGCCAGTACGCCACCATCGGGCTCATGGACCAAAGCACCGGTCGCCCCCTCCTCCGCCCCTACTCGGTGGCCTCCGCCCCCGGCTCCACCGACTTGGAATTCTTCATTGAACGGGTCGAGGACGGAGATCTTACCACGCGCCTCTGGGACCTCGATCGCGGCGCTGCGATCTGGATGCGCGACAAGATCGTAGGGCGCTTCGTGCTGGACACGAGTCGCTCTCATCACGTGATGGCGGCTACGGTCACGGGCGTGGCCCCCTACGTGAGCATCGCCCGGGCCCAACAGGAGGCGCTCGAAGAGGGCGAGCTTAACGAGCCCTACCGTTTCCTCATCCTGCATGGCGGGAGCCGCTCGTGGGAACTCGGAACCTACCGTGAAGAGCTCTCCTCCCTCGCCCAGCAAGTCGACTGGCTCGATTACGTGCCCACGGTGAGCCGCCCGTGGGAAGACCCCGACTGGACCGGCGAGCTCGGCCGGGTCGAAGATGTGCTCCGAAAGCACCTCGACGCAGCTCCCTTTCCCCTCGACGACACGGCCGTCTACACGTGCGGCCACCCCAAGATGATCGATAAAGCTCAGGGCATTTTCGAGCGCACGGGGATCGAGGAAGAGGCCATCCACGAAGAGAAGTACTTCGTCGAGCAAACCGCAGCGTAGTTCCTGACGGCGGTTCACAAACCTCCTTCGATCGCTTCTCTCACCTGCTGGGCGGCGGCGTATCCCGTTTCAATCGCATCTCCTACTCGGCCGACGCCAGAGACGTAGTCGCCCGCCAGGAAAAGCCCGATACCTATCCCCGCCGTTACCATCTCTCCGTTGAGGGCCGAGGTGGGTCGGGCGTAACGCCACCGCTGCACGTCGTACCACGCTGGATGCCGAAGATCAGCCACGAGAATATCCTCGGCCATTTCCTTAATCTCGAGTACAAAGCCGTCTGGCTCTTGGTCGACCC
>CAZTDC010000793.1:0-1457 GCA_964612165.1 uncultured Salinivenus sp. | reverse complement strand
GGCCTGCAGCTCCGAGTCCTCCCACGCCGCGAATCCCTCTCTTTCATCGATGAACTCGTGACTGGAGAGAGCGGTCGCCTCGCTGGTGCCGACGCTCCCAGCGACAGCCCCGCTCATGCTCTGTAGAACGTCGTCGTCATCGTCGCGGCTGCCTTCGGGTGGGAACGGTGCACTGGGGACACCAGCCGTCTGGATCGTCTCCTCCGGGGGTTGCGGGACGTCCCCGGCCGCTGCTCTCTTCTTCAACTCCTCGAACCCCTCGGGGAAGTTTTCTTCCAGTTTGATGGGATCCTCGAAGGGGCCAGGATCTGGGTCCGGCACGTCGTCGATAGATTGCCCGACGACGGAGCCGAGGCCCACCTCCGGCAGGCCTTCTTCCCCTTCGGGACATTTCCCGACGAGTTTGACGCTGTCCATCCCAACGATTCTGTCTCCGCTTTCGGTCTCTCCCACGAGCCACCCTTCCTCGTCGCCGGCGGTGAAGCCGGCGTCTTCCGTATTGAAGTGCCCGAGGAGGTCCGTGTCTCCGTCTCCGTCGACGTCCTCAAAGTGTCCGTTCGGGCGCTTGCCCCTCTCCCGGATTTCCGCCCCACCATCGTTGGCGACGATCAGTGGGTTCCCGAACCGGAGCGTGTCTGGGTTCACCGTCGTCGCGTCGAAGTCTTCGGTCGTCAGGACGGCCACCGGAGTGACACCCCTCTTCCGGCAGTTGATAGCGTTCGGATCGCTACCTGGCTTGATGTCGATCTCTACCACCTGGTCGAACCCCAGCGCGCTTGCGGTGTCAACGGCAAAACCGCCGGTCACGCCAAGACCGATACCTATCCCGATTCCTTTTATAACGTTGCGTCTGTCAATACCGCTTGGACCAAAGTTTTCTTTGGTCGGTGTCTCATCGTCTGACATTGGTCTAGTTGATCATCAGTGGGATCCCCATCCACGGCGGCGCATCGCCGTGGCATCACCACTCTGATCCGTAGTAAATATCGCCTCTTCTGTATTTGTTATAAACATTCAAATAGGTCGTTTGTATTCTCAATTTCACAGGGGGTATAGGGTTCAGATATACAAGTTATATCTCAAGAAAGTGCTTATCGGTAGATATTAATTCGCGATCATACAGAGAACAAGGAGTGATTTCACAAATTAATCTAATAAATACGAAAATATACCACTTATTGGTTGATATATTTACATTAATAGGAATGTGATCGGAATGTGAATAGTGGGAAAATACGAACTTGTCCATACTGTCATTTCGGGCGATAAATCTCTAATTAACGCCGACTCGCTTGGCCACACGACCGATCCAGTGACCAGCGTGTGGTGATGCCACGGCGATGCGCCGCCGTGGATGGGGTTCCACACGTCACCGTAACCACGTATGACGGCGAAACACCGACCGGATGTGGTTGCGGTAGACGACTGGTACGTATCAAAGACACTAAACCAACACT
>CAZTDC010000792.1:0-1457 GCA_964612165.1 uncultured Salinivenus sp. | reverse complement strand
CGCGTTGCAGACGCTGGGGCGCGAGACCTTGCCGTCGAGCAGCAGGTCCTCGGCGATCTCCAGGTCGGCGGCGCTGTCGACGTAGAGGTGGCAGACGCCCTTGTAGTGCTTGATGACGGGGATGCGGCTCGTCTCGTCGACGAAGCGGATGAGGCCCTCGCCGCCCCTCGGGATGATGAGGTCGATGTGCTGGTTGAGCGTCAGCATTTCCTGCACCGCCTCGCGGTCGGTGGTGGGGACGAGCGTCACGGCGGCGGGATTGACGCCTTCGGCCTCCAGCGCGTCGTGCAGGGCTGAGGCGACGGCCTGGTTCGAGTGGAACGCGTTCGAGCCGCCGCGCAGTAGGACGGCATTCCCGGCCTTGAAGCAGAGCCCGGCGGCGTCGGCCGTTACGTTGGGCCGGGCCTCGTAGATCATGCCGATGACGCCGAGGGGGATGCGCATCCGTCCCACCTCGATGCCGCTGGGCCGCTTGGTGGTGCCGCTCATCTCGCCCACGGGGTCGGGGAAGGAAGCCACGTCTCGCAGGGCATTCGCCATCTTTTCGATCCGTTCCTCGGTGAGGAGGAGGCGGTCGAGGAGGGCCTCGGTAAGCCCCTCGTCGCGCCCGTTCTGCATATCCGTCTCGTTGGCGGCCAGGATCTCGCCCGTTGCGTCCTCCAGCGCGTCGGCCATGCGGCGCAGGACCCGGTTCTTTTTGTCGGTCGAGAGGGTGCTCAGCTCGCGCGAGGCCGTTTCGCACTCGGCCGCAAGCGATTCAACGGAAACGGTATCGGTGGGAGCTGTGGGCATGACGGGTCGCGGTTGGTTTAGACAGCTTTGGTCGAGCCTGTGCTATACCCGAAGCCGACGGGGGTTGCTCCGCGGATTCGGGGTGAACGGGGGGAGATTGGCCGTTCTTCTCCCGTATTCGTGCCTCGTCGCAGCTCTTTTCGAAAGGGCGCCATCATTTCCGGAAACGCGTCGGATCGAGCAACACGGTCCTGCATCGCTCCCTCCCGATCCGACCCACACTATTTGACAATCGGATTTAATTACCTCATTAATTTCGCCATTTCTTAAAGATACGTGCCGCCTTATCCGAAACAGATCCGGCCGGCCGAAAATTTATCCAGTGATTTAATTTCAAAATTAACAGCCGAGACGGCTTTTCAGCATGGCCTCTTCCGACGCCTCGACCGAACAGCGCATCCTCGACGCGGCCCACACGGTGTTCGTGCGGAAGGGCACGCGCGGGACCAGCCTCAAGGACATCGCCCGAGAAGCCGACGTCAATCAGGCGCTCCTGCACTACTACTTCGACGACAAAAAGACCCTGGCCGACACGGTCTTCAAGCAGGTGGCCTCGGAATTTATTCCGCGGATTCAGGAGGCCTTTGTTGCCGAGCAGCCGATCGAGCAGAAGGTCGAGCGCATCGTCCACCGGTACGTCGAGCTCATTCGGGAGAACCCGTATC
>CAZTDC010000791.1:0-1462 GCA_964612165.1 uncultured Salinivenus sp. | reverse complement strand
GAACCGTTGTGAGGGACGCACCTACCTTCAGTGTTGGTGAGTGCCCTGACATGTTCGTTGTGGGGTATGTTTAAACAAGTGGGTGAGACAGTACTGTTGAATGAGCGAATCGACGGTTGACATCGAGTTTGAGGGGGTCGATACTATTGTTAATCGGTTTGTCGAGGTGTGGGATGCTGGTGGGTATGAGGAGGATGCGGCGTCGCCTGTTGGGTGGGAGACGTGGAAGTGGGATTACCAGCGGCATCTGGAGTCTGAGTTCTTGACAGACACCGACGTAACGGCGTTAACGGCGAGTGATGTATCGGTGTTGCTTGAGGTGCTCGATGAGCCGGTGAGTATTGGGACGAAGATCCCGGCGTACATGTTAGGTGGTGGGCAGAACGGCGGTGTCGCTTGGCATGAGTTCAAAGAGGTGTCTGAGGTGAACGCGTCGGCGACAGCAGAGATGCTTTCGTTTTTCTTTGATCCGGCGGAGGATATTGTTGAACGGTTAGACCGGTTTCGGGAGTTTTACGCTGATGTTGAAGCTAAGACTGCGCCCGGGTCGCTACTTGGACTCGGTGCATGTCTCCTGATGTTTGTACATCCGGACCGGTATGTGCATTACAAGTGGACGCAGATGCGGGATTTCTTCCGTGAGTTCGCGGAGTACAAGGTGAATCAAGGGTTCGATGCAACTCAATACCAGGAACTGAATATCGCTTGTCAAGAGCTTTTAGAGCGGTTACAGCGCCGTGTTGAGAATCCGTCGATGCTGCACGTCCAGACGATGATTTGGAGTTGGGACGACCTCGTCAATACGCAGTCGGAGCCGGAACAGCCAGTGGAGGCTTCGTCGGACCCAGAGTACTACTGGGTGAACCAAAGCAACCCGCCTGAACGGGATGAGGAGTATCTCCGATCATCAGATACGTACTTTACGCGTGATTTGACGAAGCTCAATCCTGGCGATGTTCTCTTTCATTACTGGGATGGTGGTGTTCGTGCGCATTCCGTTGTGCAAACAGAGGCGTACCAGGTTCCCGGAGCAGAACTCGAAGGCGGCGAGGATGACGAAACGTACTGGCGTGTTGACGTCGATCTCACGTACTTTGACACGGTACGAGAGATAGAGACGATCGCGCCTGTGCTGCGGCGAGATGACATCAGGCAAGGTCAAGAAAAGTATGCTGTGAATGCGACTGGGGTTCAGTCGTGGTACTTGTGTAACTTGACGGCAGCCGGCGCTGAGTACTTACTCAACACGTACCCTGATGAACCAGGGGATACTGGCGGTGAAGAAACGCAGTATTTCTGGGTGAATGCTGAAGCGACCGACTGGCACCACGAGGGCGGTGAAATCTTCTATGGGATGACGAACTCGGCAGGAGAGCGCCGTCGGAATCACGCTGCGTATCGAGACGCTCGCCCCGGAGACGAGGTGCTCGTGTACCAGATTTCACCGGTGAAGCAAGTTGTT
>CAZTDC010000790.1:0-1462 GCA_964612165.1 uncultured Salinivenus sp. | reverse complement strand
CAAACGCGTAGAAGAGATCGTTCGACTGGATGTACATGGTCGCGAATGAGAGCTGGTCGCCTGGTTCGGCATCTACAGTGAACGAGTAGCTGTTTCCGGGCGCGAGCGGGCCCGGCTCGTCCGCTCCATCCGGGGTGTTGAACGCTTCAACGGTCTTTACTGCGTCGAGGTCGCTGAGCATCGAGACGAGATCACCCGGCATGCCATCCTCGGCGATGCGCGCGATGCCACCGGACGCTGCCTCACCCGTCTCGAAGAAATTCGCTTCGTCCGAGTGAACGGCAAAGGCACCCGGCGAGAACGGAACGGTCACCCCCGTCAACTCCTGAAGGGCAGCGACGTGATCGCCAGAAAGGCCGTCAGCGCCAGCAGGCCGACCGTCCTCGGCGATGCGCGCGATGCCGTCACTCGCTTCTTCGCCTGGCGAGTGGCCCGGATACGTAACCGAATTGCCGGACGGGGTCTCGGCCCAGTGCACGGCGTAGGAGCCCGGCGACAGGACGAGGGGTGCTCCATTTACCTGGTCTCCACTGCCGACATTCTCGATCGTGACCGTGAACTGGTAGCCGCCATCCGCATGCTCCTGGCTGCTCACCGTCATGTTCACTCCATCAGCAACAGCGGGATACGTGAACCCGTCATCTTCAAGGATGCCGTCGCTGTTTTCCTCAATCTGGGTGATGGTTCCGTCCTCATCTGCACCATCACCAAGGTTGTCCTGGCGCGGCGCCTGATCCGCTCCGGTTCCGGGCTCCTGATCAACTTCTGTGCCCGCATCGAAGAGGTGAACACTGCCCGTCACGTCGGCCGGACTGTCCATTCCGATGGGATTTCCGCTGTCGTCAAAGAGCGCAATGCCGCCCGGCTCGAAGGCGTAGTACACATCGTTCGACTGGACGAACATGCTAGCAAAGGAGAGCCGCATGCCCGACCCCGGAATTTCGTTCGGGCCCGCCGTAAAGGAGAACTGGAAGGCCTCGCCGGGCTCAAGCGGGGGAACGTTGTTATTGTCGTTGATCACGTTGTCCGGCGTGAAGGCCCCGCTTTTCAGAATCGGGAGTCCCGATCCAACATTCTCAATGGTGATCTCGAACGTATCAGAATTGGTCGTCCCTCCGTTGCCATTGCTATCACATCCAGCAAGGACAAGGGAAAAACAGCCAACCCATAAGGCAGCGAATACGAACCGTGAAAGGGTAGAAGGCAACGTCATAAGTAGCGTGTCGGAATTGGGGAAAAGAACCGCGTACGTCGGGATGAGAGCGATGCCACCATCGCACTCTCATCCATCCTGCTGGACCAATGTCCCCATTTTTCGCAGCAAGAGCCTCACAGAAGGCTCAAGTCCCCTCACACTCCGATCACATTTTCTAACGGTTCTATAACTTTTTCCCCGCTCTGACACGCGGCGCCGTTACTCCCGATGCTCGACCGGTGCGACCACGGGGAGACGGAAGCGAAA
>CAZTDC010000789.1:0-1466 GCA_964612165.1 uncultured Salinivenus sp. | reverse complement strand
GGCGGGACGCCTCAAGCGTCCAATTGTCCAGATTGTAGTGGAGCGCAAGGTCGTAAGCGGCAATTGTATTTCCCACCCGGTTTTGGTCCTGTTCAGTACCCGCCTGGCTCCCTACAAAGAGATGCAGGTAATCAATTAGTTCGTTGGACTGGCCTTTGCCGCCCCAGGTCGTATTCTGGACTAGTCCTCCACTGAGAGCGAAGGACCCCACATTGAACTTCAAGTAGAACGTCTTTTGGTGGAGCTTGGGCCGCTCGACGAAACGGTTCGCGCCCAGGACCCCGTCCGACCATCGGCCGCGCACCTGCACGTGGCCGTCGGTGAAGGGGACGTCCAGATAGCTGGGCGTAAACAGCTTAATCTTGGGCACGGGCGGGGCGTTGCGGCTCACCATCATGGACCCGGAGGAGAGGGCCGGCTGGGTGGCCCCAATCGTTTCGGGAAAGCGGCCCACACTCAGGCGAAAGCCCTGGTACTGCGCTTTGCCGTAGAGCTGGAGGACGTGGAGGGTGTTGCTGGCGTCGGACACTCGGCCGACTACTTCGGCGCCGGCGCTCACGTCCAGACCTCCATTTCCACGAAAGGGCAACGCGAGCGAGGCCCCCGACACCCAGTCCGCCGTGGCGCCGGGCCGAAACTGGCCTCGGGTGTTGGCATAGTGCCAGAACGGCGTGCTGCCCCCGGCGGCCCCCTGCACGGTGGAGAAGACCTGGTAGTCGAGAGGACGCAGCTGGCCGTACGTGGCTGCCTCGGTGCTGAGGAGCAACATCAGCAGGCACGGCAAGACCCGGAGGGCAATACGCAGGAGTCGTTGGAGGGGAACTGAATGGAGGGAGCAGTGCATGCGCACCGTTCAAGTAGAACCGCGTTTGGTCGGCCAGAACGAGTTATGAGGCAGTGCCCTTCAGTTCGGGGTCCGTAGTGAGGTCCGCCTCCGCGTCTTGATGCGCCTCCGGGTCTAGCGAGTCGGGCGCGTCGGGATCCGACTCGTCGGAGAAGAGCGACCGGCGGTCGTACCACGACACCGCTGCAAAGAGCATCAGCCCCAGCCCCTTGTCGAGCACGCTGTGTACGGCCAGCACGCTGGCGAGACCTGCCTCCGGCACCTGAACGGCCCCAGCCATCTTAATCCCCACCGCCATAAAGAACAGATCCTGGCTGGGCATGAGGGGAATGCGCTTGGTAATGATCTGCACGGCGAGAAACGTGAGCCACGTCTGAATGGCCACCTCCGGAATCGCGACGGCCCACTGCGTGACCTGTAGGCCCTGGAGTAGAAACAGGCGCCCGAAGTAGAGGGCAAACAGCATCAAAATGAGCTGGCCGGAAAGCTTGAACACCGACCGGCGAAAGCGAATGCCCACGGCGATGAGGGCGATGATGCCGACAACCCCCGCGACCATGTACACCCATGTCCGGTCGGAGAGCATGGGAAACCGCACCAGGTCGGAGGCGAGGAAGAAGCC
>CAZTDC010000788.1:0-1470 GCA_964612165.1 uncultured Salinivenus sp. | reverse complement strand
CGACGTACATGTAGCCACCGCCGGATTCCTGATAGATCGAGGAGAACTCCGCGTAGGCGGCGGCAGTGAACGCGGCGATGACCGCCGCGATGAGAAACGAGGCGATCGCGACCGCGCCGACCTGTTCGACGGCCAGCCCCGACAGCATGAAAATACCGGCGGCGATCATCGTCCCGACACCGATCGCCAGCGCTCCGAGGAGGCCGATTTCGGGGTTGAGTTCCTCACTCACCCTGTCGCTCGACTCGATACCCGCCGTCCTCGCCGAGGCTTGATCGGAAACCTCACTCGCCGCCGTCTCCAAGTCGGTGGTCCCATCCGACGCGTCCGTGGTCATTCCGTTCCCTCCCCTCCGTCAGCGCTGAACCACTCGTCAAGTCGGACGGTGACGACCGGGACGTCAGCCGTCCGGATCGTCCGTTCAGTGATACTCCCTAAGAGGAACTGTTCGACCCGCCCGCGACCGTGCGTTCCCATGATAATGAGATCGACCCCATGATTGGCCGCGTAACGCTGAATCGCGCTGTGTGGCGTCCCCTGCTGGATGGCGACTCGGGTGTCGATGCCGGCCTCGTCCGCTCGGTCGGTAACCGCGTCGGTGACCGCAGTCCGGAGTTCGTCGACGAGCTCCCCGAGTTCGTATGTGTCGTGTTCCGCCGCCTGTGAGCGAACGTCAACGACGTAGACGACGTGCAGCGTCGCACCGAACCGCGTGGCGATACTTACTGCATGGTCGACTGCGAGTTCGGAGCCGTCTCCGCCACGGGTCGGGAGGAGAATATCAGTGTAGTCTTCTTCGACGGGAGTTGCGAGGTCGTTCTCGGTCCGTGCCGTTAGGACCGGAACCGGCGATGTCCGGATCATCCGCTCGGTGACGCTGCCGAGGAGATGACGCTCGATATTGCTCCGACCACGCGTTCCCATCGCCACGAAATCGATACCATTGTCCGTCAAATAGTCCTGAAGCGACTCGGTCGGATCCCCTTCGATGAGTTCAGTCCTCACGGGAACGCCGACCTCGTCACCGAGGCGTGCCACGCTGTCGATCAGTTCCTCACCGGCGACTCGCCGTTCGTCTCTCCCCGATGCCGTCTGGGAGAGTCCGAGCGGCGTGAGCCCGGTCCCTGGGTCAACGACATGGACGGCATGGACTGTCGCATCGAACCCGTTGGCGATGCGTATGCCGTGTCTGACCCCGATCCTCGCGCACTCACTGCCGTCAGTAGGGACGAGCACGGTATCGTACCGGCGCGTTCGTTCAGACTGGTTGTGCGCTGAGTTCCCGTGCATATATGTTACTATAGCATCACTAATCGTTGCTCGACTCCTCGGTCGAGGGAGCTTCCGTGTCCGTCCGCCGGCCGGCGGCGAAGTCAGCAACCGCCCGCCCGCCCTGTTCGACACCGGCCCAGATGGTTTCGCGCCCGAAGTAGATCGATTCGACCGCGAACACCGCCACGGCGGTGACCA
>CAZTDC010000787.1:0-1471 GCA_964612165.1 uncultured Salinivenus sp. | reverse complement strand
TCGACGAGAAGACCACCGTCGGCCAGATCTACATGATGAAGCTGGAGCACCTGGTTGAAGACAAGATGCACGCCCGCTCGATCGGCCCGTACAGCCTCATTACCCAGCAGCCCCTCGGCGGAAAGGCGCAGTTTGGGGGACAGCGCCTCGGTGAGATGGAGGTGTGGGCCCTCTACGCCTACGGCGCCTCCAGCACGCTGCAGGAGATGCTCACCTACAAGTCCGACGACGTGCAAGGGCGCTCGGAGGCCTACGAGTCGATCGTCAAGGGCAAGAATCTGCCATCGCCCGGCGTGCCCGAGAGCTTCAACGTCCTCGTCCGAGAGCTTCAGGGACTCGGTCTCGAGGTGACGCTCGACTAACTGCGGACGGCAATGTGTTCGGGAGTTGACGGCACGCCGCCCCGTCGGGTTCCCCGCACTGCGCCCATTCTTTCCTCCTGTTTTCCGCATCCGAACTTCCATATTTGCCTACCCCATATGCCCTACGGAAACTCGAAGGAGATCGAGAAGAACTTCGACAACATCACCATTAGTCTAGCCTCTCCGGAGGACATTCTGGAGCGGTCCTACGGCGAGGTGATGAAGCCGGAGACCATCAACTACCGGTCCTTCAAGCCGGAAATGGGCGGGCTCTTCTGCGAGAAGATCTTCGGCCCGGTCAAGGACTACGAGTGCCACTGCGGGAAGTACAAGCGCATTCGGTACAAGGGCATTATCTGTGACCGGTGTGGCGTTGAGGTGACCCGCAAGGCCGTTCGGCGCGAGCGGATGGGGCACATCACGCTCAGCGTGCCGGTGGTGCACATCTGGTACTTCAAGACGCTCCCGAACAAAATTGGCCACCTCCTGGGCTTGAAGTCGAAAGACCTGGAGAAGGTCATTTACTACGAGAATTACATCGTCATCCAGCCGGGGTCCGCCGAACGGCTGGGCGTGGAGGAGAATCAGCTGCTGACAGAGGAAGAGTACTTCGACATCCTCTATCAGATTCGGGAGGACAACAACCGGTTGCCGGACGACGACCCGGACAAGTTTATCGCCATGATCGGCGGGGAAGCCATCGAGACGATGCTGGAGCGTCTGGATCTGGACAAGCTGGCACAGGAGCTGCGCTACCAGGTCAAGACCGAGACCAGCCAGCAGCGCAAGTCGAAGGCGCTGAAGCGCCTCAACGTGGTGGAGGCCTTTCGCGAGGCCAACAAGGACGGCACCAACAAGCCGGAGTGGATGGTGATGCGGGTCATTCCCGTTATTCCGCCGGAGCTTCGGCCCCTCGTGCCGCTGGAGGGGGGACGGTTCGCGACGAGCGACCTCAACGATCTCTACCGTCGCGTCATCATTCGCAACAACCGCCTCAAGCGCCTCATCGACATCAAGGCGCCGGAGGTCATCCTCCGCAACGAGAAGCGGATGCTGCAGGAGGCGGTCGACTCCCTCTTCGACAACAGCCGCAAGTCCAACTCGGTGCG
>CAZTDC010000786.1:0-1472 GCA_964612165.1 uncultured Salinivenus sp. | reverse complement strand
CTGAAGATCGCCTGGGCGTCGCCGACGTTCACCGACCCGTCGCCGTTGACGTCCTCGTAGAGGCCGTCGCCGTCCGGGTCGGTTGGCGGATTATCAAAGTCACTAACAGGTGGGATAGCAGGGGCCTGCTCAGTGGCTTCAATCACGACCGTGGCCGTATCGGCCAGGTCTTGTGTGTCCCTTACTGTTACCTCAAACTCGTAGGTCCCTGCCATCGGGAGGGTGATATCGCCGGTTGGTCCACTTGGCATGGTGACGCTGGCGCCAGACGGCTGGTTCGTGACGGACCAGTCGTACGTGAGTTCGCCATCGTCGCCGTCCGGATCCGTGCTTCCCGAGGCATCTATCGTAACCGTGGATCCAGCCTCTATTTGATCAGGTGCAGAGATGGTCGCCTCCGGTGGCTTTGGCTCCGGCTTGAGACTCACTGTATCGGCTTGACCTTCTGCTCCATCGTTGCCAGCGGAATCTGCCGCAGTTTTCAGTACGGCCGAGTACGTCGAGCCTGCCGATCCCTCATACGATGCAGTGTACGTCCCCTGAGACTCACTGAAGTCGGACTTCGTTAGAGTCGCGAACGGGTCACCTCCTCTCGTGAGTTCGACCGTGATGTCGCTCAGCGATTCGCTGGAATCGAACCGTATTTGTACTGTTTCACCACTCGGGTTCGTCGCTGAGAAGTTCGAAATGTCCGGTGCTTCAGTCTCAACCTCAACCGTCCCGGCGTCGACTTCGTCGAGTTTGACGGGAGTTGAGCGGGATGCGATGGCTTCTCGTTGGTCGTTTTCGAGTGTCGTGTCGAGCAGGGAAGCCGTCACCTGATACTCTCCCGATTCTGCGTCCGACGGGACAGTCCACTCGACCGACGCCGTTGTCCGGCTCTTGCCTGGTGGCGTGATGGTCTTCGATGCCGTGTACGTCGATTTGGGGAAGTTGTCGTCGAACAGCACGTCAGCGTTGACGGTCACCGTCTCACCGGCACCGAGCGATGATTTCGTCGTCTCAGCGCTTTTCAACGCGTCCCACGTACTCACCGAAGACTGGTAGTAGTGGTACGCACTACCGAGGTGTCCCGACGACGGTGGACTGTCGGCGATGCCTTGAAGCGTCGAATCGGTGGCCGCTTCGCCCTCTTCATAGAACGTCACACGCTCGTCGCCGTCTTGAGCGAACTCCTGCCTCTCAACCGCGACGACGTACGGCGTGTCCGTGTTCGAAACGACGTTCGAGAGACGGTTCCGAACCTCCTGTTCAGTGTCCCAGTACGCCATCACGACGACGTAGTCGAGAGTATTCTGTTCGACAAGTTGCTGTGTCTTCGTTGGAGCGTTGTTGGGCCACCACCAGCCGACGGCAGACGACAATGCCATACCTTGGGAGTTTATCGATGCGCCGCTGTCGCTCTGTATGTCTGTTCGTGCCCCGTCCAGCATCGTCTGGTACTCGTCAAGGAACGTATTGAGGTCGGCCTC
>CAZTDC010000785.1:0-1474 GCA_964612165.1 uncultured Salinivenus sp. | reverse complement strand
CCACGCGCTTCACGTCCTGGGCCGAGAGGCTCTTCAGGTACTGCACGAGCGCCTTTCCGTCCATCGACACGGGATCGCCGTTCACGTGGATGGCTATGTTCGAATTCCCGCGCAGGTGGATGTCGCCGTTCATCTCGTCGACCCGGAGGGCGGGCAGGTCCTTCAGCACGTCAATGCTGGACTTGCCCGCGCGGGCCACCTGGGTCTTCTCCACGTCGTAGATCGTTTTGCTGCCCTTTGTCGTCACGGACGGCCGCTCGGCGGACACGGTGGTCCCGTCCATCTGGGCGGCGGCAGTGGCGAGCTGGAAGGAATCGAGGGGCCGGATTGGCTGATCGGCGGTCAGCGTCACCGTGCGGGAGCGGGGTGCGTACCCCACAAAGCTTACTTCGACGGTATACCGCCCGAGAGGCACGTTCTTTATCACAAAGTGACCGGTGCTGTCGGTGGTCGTGCCGTCGACGAGCGTCGAGTCGGACACGCGGCGCACGGCGACATTGGCGCCCGGAAGTGCCTCGTTGGTCTCGGCGCTCTGAACGGTGCCCTTCACGACGCCCGGATTGGTCGTCGGGGAACCAACGGCGATGCTTGGTCCCAGGAGAAGGTGCATAAAGAAAATCCAGAGGAGGAAGCGAAGCCAGTGCAGCATGACGTGAGCGAGCGGTTTGTTAGTTGCAAGAGGCGAGACTCGTCTTTGCCGGACCTCGGCAACGATGCAGGAGCCCCAACGCTCGCTCGTGGTGCCGGATTAGGTGGAAGAAGTGGATTGCATATTGCCGTAGCGTCCTGCATCTGCCGCCGTTTCCATTACCATTTACCAACTATGGGGTCGACGGTGCACTCGAGGTGACCCGACGCGCCTGATCCCCACCCATGCAGGTGCGACTACGAACTGCTGCGGACATTATAAAGTCCCTTCTGCAGGGGGCTTGGCACGCAGGACGTAAAGGGGCACAATGCCAGGGCGGCCTGCAGCCGTTGCCTCTTGTGTTCGAGGGGGTACCGAGTCTTCCATGGCCTTCGTTCCTGTACTACAACCGCCGTGACACGCGGGGTTGGATCTCCTTCTTCCACGCCGCAAACCGATCGTTCTGGATCGCCGCCCGCGCCTCGCGCATGAGCCAGCAGTAGAACGCGAGGTTTTGCTGCGAAGCGATCTGGAGGCCCAGGTATTCTCGTCTCTTGATGAGGTGGCGGACGTAGGCCTTCGTGAAGGTCTGCGAGACGTAGGTGTCAAGGCCGGGGTCGATGGGGGAGTAGTCCTCGGTCCACTGCGCGTTTTTGATATTGATGATGCCCTCCGTTGTGAAGAGCTGGCCGTTGCGGCCGTTGCGCGTGGGCATCACGCAGTCGAACATGTCCACGCCCCGGGCCACGCATTCGAGGAGGTTGCCCGGCGTGCCCACGCCCATCAGGTAGCGCGGCTTGTCGGCGGGAAGCTCGGCGGTGGTCACCGACACCATCTCGTACATCT
>CAZTDC010000784.1:0-1490 GCA_964612165.1 uncultured Salinivenus sp. | reverse complement strand
TACAGCCGACCGGGCTGTTGCAGTTTTTCAAGTTGGTGTCTCGTATGCCCGTTCATACGTTCTGAAGCCCGTCACGGCTGAATATTACCGCTATGTCCATTCGACCGTGATCCTATGATACGGATATCCATTTCCCTTTCGCTTTTGACTGTACTTCTCTCAACATGCGTACCAGCTCTGGAGGCCCAGTCCACGTGGGATAGATATCGACCCGCTCGGTTGGATACAGTGATTCAGAATCACAGTCGTTTGCCCGACACGCTTCCGGACGCCTCCGAAAGCAAGAAGCTCCTAACTATTTCTAGGGCGTTTCCCCTGCGCACAAAGTTGGAATACGGGGGAGAGATCCGCTCGATATCATCGACCACGGAACGCCTCATACAGAGTTGGGCAAAGGCCCGTGGCATCGATGCGCCGGTAAAGGAGCTTTTCGACAATGAGGTTCTCTTTGTTGGGGAAGAACGGTCATACTGGTTGCCCGTGCAGAGCAAACTGGTACCGTTTCTGAAGAACGAATGGCCAAAAGGGGGACTTTTGGAGCTATACGTGCAGTTCGTGGGGGTTTGGGTAAAAAATGGCGATCCCACCTGGGTATTCGTCGTGAATGGCTACGAAGAGCTCGAATGAGGCAGGCAGGATCATAGTCCTCGGAGGGGACGAAGAGCTGGTGCCGCTGGCAGTCAAAGTGTGATACATGATTTCTACTGCTTAAGTGGGACGCGGCGACTGTAGCGGAGAGAACCTGCAACGGGCGTTGTCAGTCCGGTGTACCAAGCGGCCGACCCGTGCGTCGCAGGGGGCATCTTACTCTCGGGTTATGCCGCCAGTGGCAGCCGGTCTCGTTTGTCGGGTCCTCCGCTCCCCGTGCGGGCCAGATGATCGCCGTTCCTCCCGTCGTCTTCGCGGCGGTGGGCATTCCGAACGCCGAGGGCATCTTCCTTCATCGGTACGGCGTGCTCGCCGGCAGTCTCGTCCTCGGCTATTGCATCCTGGAGGAAGCGCGGGGCGAGGGGATCTGCAAAATGCACTGGACCCGCGTTCCGAGGGGATTCAGATTGGGCTCGTGGGGATGCTGGGGTACGGATGGCACCTGAGCGTCCTGCCTCCGGAGACGACGCTCACGCAGGAGGCGCTCTTCCTCGTCGTCCAGGGGCTGGGAAGTCTGGGGCTGGGCACGGTTGCCGCCGAGACCCGATCCGTGCTCGCGGCCGCCGGGTTTCACCACCTGGTGAACGTGCTTTTTCTGAGCAGCGTGGTGACGGTGCCCCTTGCGCGCAAGCTGCTTCTGGTTGGCCGATGCATCGTCCTGGGGGCTCCCATTTTCTGCGGATGGAAGGCGGCTCCGGGAGCAGGGCGGGCGAGCCCGTTGACGACCTGTTTCGATTCGCCGCGCACCGGGCCGTGTTCCCGATTGCTCCGTCATGGGGAGACTGGGCCGAACCCGGGACGTCCGGTTCCTCAGAGTTTCTATGGAATTCTGATGTGGACGC
>CAZTDC010000783.1:0-1494 GCA_964612165.1 uncultured Salinivenus sp. | reverse complement strand
TGTTGATGGGTCCCCACCAGATGTCGTCCTCGCTGTCGGGGTGGCGGACGATGCGCTTGTCCGCGGGACTGCGACCCGTCTTTTTTCCGGATCCGATGCGAAGGGCGCCGCTTTGGACGATGGCGGCTGTCGGGTCGTAGCGAATGGCCTCTTCGTAGAGACGAGCCGGGTCGGCGTTGCGAAGAGTCGTGTCGGCGTCGATGCCGTATTGGGACAGGTCGATAGACATAAGCGTCCGGAGACAATGCGTAGAAAGTATGAGCGTCGAAGGGCTTCCAATATATGACTTCCAATATATGGATACGGAGATCCGAATGTATAGTCAACGCTCAAAATTGGAGTGGGGAAAGCCATTGAATTTTCTGTCGGGAGAATCCCGGCAGGGACGCTGGGCCGGCAGGGGCGCAGAACGGGATTGTGAGCCCCATCGATGCCGCGGCAGGCCCGTTTGTTTCCGCCCCGGGGGAATTTGCCACTCCGCAGTTGGGGGCAAAAAGGGTCGAACGACGTCTGCGAGGGGAATCGGAGAGGGGGGCGAGGATTAGGTGGAGCACAACGTTCGCCGCCACCTTCGAATGACAATCGGGCACTCGGTTTCGCGCACAGCTGGTTTCTCCAGAAGTCGGGCACGCGGGAACGCGGCGCAGTTATGTTTAAGGCGCGTTTGGCACCGTCTCCCAGGAAGTTTAGGAGGGGGGCCAACGACCGATTGTTCGTTCATTTAATCCACTCTCAATTACCATGGACCAATTATCCCGACATCGTCCCTCGAACACGCTTCACAGCCTACAGACCGAGGTCAACCGCCTCTTTGAAGATCTCTTTCCGGGCCGCGACGGAAACGGCAGCCGCTCCGGGCCGGAGCAAATGATGTGGGCCCCGCAGCTGGACGTTCTGGAAACTGAGGCGTCGTACCGGATGCGGATCGACCTACCCGGCGTCTCGCGCGATGACGTGACAATCAACGTCGAGAATGACCGGATTACGATCCGGGGGGAACGGCAGGAAATGGCCACAGAGACGGACGAAACCGTGCTGCGCACGGAGCGGAAAAGAGGGGGCTTCTACCGCTCGCTGACCCTCCCGACGGAGATCGACGCCGACAAGGCGACGGCCAATTTCGAAGAAGGCGTTCTCCTCGTTGAGCTGCCGAAGGTGGTCAAGAGCAAGGCGACGTCCATCTCGATTTCGTAGTCCGCATAGCATGACTCGTCCCGACCTGCGAGGGCGTGATATTGCTCCTGGAGAGCAGGGACTTGTTCCGCATGAGCCCTTCGGGGTGCACGGGTTGGGATCGTGATCTGTCTAGGCCCGCAATCGGACAACCGGTTGCGGGTTTTTTCTTGCTACGCTCGTCGCTGATCGGGCGGTGGACAGAGGAGGCGAGACCGGAAGCGACAGGGATACAATCTGCAGCGCCCTCCTCATCCGGATGCCGCTACCGGATCAGCCCCGATCGTCGGGATCGGTGGCCCCGTCCCGAACGTGGCCCAG
>CAZTDC010000782.1:0-1501 GCA_964612165.1 uncultured Salinivenus sp. | reverse complement strand
GCATCACCGTGGCGCGGCGCGACTACAACGAAGCGGTGCGGCAGTACAACACGAAGGTGCGCTCCTTCCCGACCGTAATTTTTGCCCGCATAATGGGTTTCCCGCCCAAGACGCCGTTCGAGGCAGAGACGGGCGCCGACCAGGCGCCGGACGTGAGCTTCGACTGAGGCCGAGGGGGAGATTGGGAAGCACCGAACGGGTCACGTAGTCCCCTGCTTCCGGACGGACGAGACGACATTCTCCCGCGTGCTTTTCGAATTCGCTTCGACGATTCCGATGCGCACCCGCTCGACCGTACTGCTGGTCCTCGCCATGATCGGGATCGCGGTGGGGCTTTTGTCGACGACGGCCCACGCCCAGCGGTATGACTTTCCGCCGCGCCCGTCCGGCCCGGTGCTCGATCAGGGCGGCCTGCTCTCCCCGACCCAGGAGCAGCAACTGGGCCGCAAGCTCACGGCCTTCGAGGACACGACCTCAACCGCCATCGTGGTGGTGACGCTCCAGAACCTGAACGGGGCGCCCATTTCGGACTACGCCATCGAGCTTGGACGGGCGTGGGGCGTGGGCCAAGAGGAGAAGGACAACGGCGTCGTCTTTCTGGTGTCGCGGGGCGACCGCAAGATGTTTATCGCCACCGGGTACGGGGTGGAGGGGGCCCTGCCGGACGCCGTGGCCAACCGTATCGTCGAGCGCATCGTGACGCCGGCCTTTCGCGAGGGGCAGTTCTACGCGGGCATCGATCGAGGCACCGACGCCATCATCCAGGCCACGAAGGGGGAGTACGACGCGTCCCGAGAGGCGCGATCGCGGTCGTCGGACGACGGAGTCCCCACGGCGCTGATCTTCACGATTCTGATTCTGGTGTACTTTGTGGGGCGGGGCTTCTTTCGCGGCGGAGGCAAGCGCGGGCGCAAGTCGCGGCGCCGCCACGGCGACTCTTCCGTCTTCATCTGGGGCAGCGGCGGGGGCTTTTCCGGCGGCGGTGGTTTCTCTGGAGGCGGCGGGGGCTTTGGCGGATTTGGTGGGGGCAGCTTTGGCGGTGGAGGGGCTGGTGGGTCGTGGTAGGTAGAGTTCAGGGTTGGGGGTTCAGGGCTGAGTGTTTCGCGTTGAGGAGGAGGCGGGGAGGCGTCCGCTTCTATCGCGTTCTCATCGCGGGGATATCGCTTTGGACTACTCGCTCGGGTACCGCTGTCCAGTATTCTTCGGATCAATGCTTCCGCGTTGCAATGAGTGACGATCGGTTATCGAAGTTGAAGGAATTCTACGAGGAGGATCCGGAGGACCCGTTTACGCGGTTTGCCCTCGCGCAGGAGTACCTGAAGCAGGGCAACACCGACGAGGCCCTCGCCTTCTTCGAGGAGCTGGTGGAGACGGACCCCGACTACGTGGGCACCTACTATCACCTCGGCAAGCTCTACGAGCGCCTTGACCGCACCGACGACGCCCTCGCCACCTACGAGGAGGGCATTGAGGTGGCCCGGGAGCAGAAGGCCCAGAAGGA
>CAZTDC010000781.1:0-1505 GCA_964612165.1 uncultured Salinivenus sp. | reverse complement strand
CGCTCCTGCCCCACCCGGTTGGCCATCGCCGTAAAGAAGCCGTGCTGGAACGACGCTACGCGCACCTCCGACTCGTACACCCCTTCGGGCCACTCCCCCGCCACGCCCGCCTGCGGGATGGCCACGATCTCGGCGTCCTGCAGGGCCAGCGCGCGCAGGTACTCCGGATAGTGGCGATCGTAGCAGATGGCAACGCCCACGCGCCCCACCGCCGTGTCGTAGACCGGGGCCCCCGTGTCGCCCGGCGTGTAGTAGCCCTGCTCGTGGAAGTTCTCGTACTCGGGGACGTGCATCATGCGCGTGCAGCCGAGCAGCGTCCCATCGGCGTCAATCACCGGCGAGGTGTCGTAGGTCTGATCGCCGTCCCGCTCAAGCATGTTGAAGACGACAACCACCCCGAACTGCTCCGCAATTTCGGCGACTGACTCGGTCGTAGGGCCGGGGATGGGCTCCGCCAAATCGAGCACGTCCTCCTGGCGCTCCTCCGCCGGGACGCGCGGATAGAACGGCGTAAACGAGAGCTCCGGGAAGATCACCAGATCGGCCCCGGCATTCGCGGCCTCTTTGATCGTATTGAGCCCCTGCTTAAAAGCATTGAGGGTATCGTCGGGAAGAAACTCTTGGGCGAGAGCGATGTCCATGGGGTCAGTATCGAACTCAGAAAGGAAACGGAGACGAAAACAACTGCTGCGTGTGTGCTCAATCAGTCGGGTTGATCCTTCCCGCGCCGCGCTGGACTGACGAAGGCGTCGGGGAAGGACGACCGCGCCACCTGCAACACCGAATCGGCCTCTGCCCGGGACGCGAACGGCCCAATTTGGATGCGATAAAGCGGGGCCTTCCAGACGACAGCCACGGGCGAACCATCGTCGGTCGGTAGCGGACGCGCCACGATGGCCTCCGAGCGCTCGCCCCACCACTCCAACGCTCGGCCAAGGGTCCGATCGGCCGCATCCTTTTCCTCTGTCACGTCGAGCCGTACGTGGTAGACCCGCGAGGGGTCTGCCGTCTCAGGTGCATCCGACGCGTCCGGGGACGGGCCCGAACACGAAAGGCCGAGGATCAAGCCGCCAATCAGAATGCCCAGTCCAACGGACGAACGGGGATCCATGGGAATACCAGACCAGAGTTACAAAGCTGGGCAGTGTGTCATGATAGCAAGAAAATGTCTAGGTGGCAACGTGTCCTCGTTCTGATGCAGCACAAGGTGAGAGCGGCTTTTCCTCACGATTTCGTTTCACCTGCTGGTCCCGTGCCGATGCTGCGTTGCATTTCGCACTCGTAGGACCGATTATATAAGGGTCACACGTTCTTCCACCCAACCGACGTACAAGCTATGACTCGCTGGGGTCACTTCGCAAGCCTCCTCCTCGCCGCCCTTGGACTACTCATCCTGAGCGCAGCGCCCATCCACGCCCAGGAGCGTGGAAACACCGTTCCCCGCGTGAGCCCCAACGCCGCGGTGAGCCAAACGATCGGAATCACCGAGGTTCGCATCACCTACG
>CAZTDC010000780.1:0-1506 GCA_964612165.1 uncultured Salinivenus sp. | reverse complement strand
GATACCGGGACAACTGCTCGCCGTAGAATCCCATGCGGCGATAGTGCCACGACCATTCCCAGCCTGCTTCCACGCGCTCGTCTTCGGCGTCGAGAGCGGCCTCAAAATCGTCGAGCGGCTCGCGGCCACTCTGTACGAGCTGAAGATAGTGGGAGTACGCTCGGTCGATCGGATTTCGCAGGATGGCAATCAGGGTCGCATCAGGACAGTACTCGTGGAGAAGACGCGGTGCCCCCTCGTCGTACAGGTATACCGGAGAAGCCTCCCCCACGACGGACTCCGCCGTTGCCTCCGCGAACAACTTCCGATACGTTTCCAGTGTATAGATAGCTCCTGCCTCCTCGTTGGTCTCCCTGTCCCCCGGCCCAACCATCTCAGGAGGATTGTCTGCATAAGCAAAGAAGCGCGGCTCCTTCACCGGACTCATAAAGACGTCCGGGTGCTGAGCCAAGTAGTTATATAGGGAGGTGGTGCCCGATTTCGCAGCCCCAATGACAAACGTGTTCGGCAGGCGTGGCATACAACAGTCGGCTCAAGAGCTAATCAGGGGACAGCGTGCGGACTTCATTCGTCGACGACATCCTCGTCATCGCTGATTTTCCACCAGCGCCTTCTTACCCGAATTCCCATTAGGACAAGAACCCCTCCGTACACAAGTGCTGTCGTGCCTCCTGCCATCCAGAGTCCAATTTTGTCGGCCTTCGGCTCGAACCGCATGACAAGGGTATGCTCCCCTTTCGGGATGTGCACTCCCCGAAGGAGATAATTAGCGCGGTGAATAGGAACCTGCTTCCCATCGAGATAGGCGTTCCACCCCGCCGGATAGTAGACCTCACTCGCAACAAAGAGCCGTGGTGCATCCGTGCGGACAGTCCACTTGATCTCCGGCGGCTTGTAGGACTCCAAGGTTACCTCCGTCGTACTGGCACTGTCAACCGGCGTCACGGACGCATCCAGCGGTTCAGGAAGCAGGGCCGTCTTGCGGGGATTAAAGGACGGATCCCGCAGCCGTGCCCACGTTGACTGTGGCTCTTTTACTACTTCCGTTTGCCCCACGAAAAAGCCTCGGGGAACGGCATCCGGGTTTTTTAGAACCTTGTAGCCCTGATCTCCCTGATAAACAACCTCAGTGCCCGAAAACTGCTGCTTGGCGATGATGTAGCGGGCGTTGATTAAATCAAGAGCATTCTCGTTGGGCAGGCTGTTCTTTGATTCTTGCAGAACGTGATCGAGAAAGTCCTGGTATCGCCGTAGCTTCGCCGCATGATACCCGCTCACGGACTGGTAGTGGTAGGAGGGAAAGGCGTCACTTTGATGCGGCGTTTGGAAGGGATAAATGCGAAAATGTCCCGGACCTCCCGATTCCTCCACTTTCTTTTTCAGGAACTGATCGACCGCATACGTAGGAACTTGCTTTTCTCGATCTTGCTGCCGCGAGAACTGATCGTCACCAAAATACCGACGATCGACTCCCCACAGATCAACGAGCACAACCAGCACCACGAG
>CAZTDC010000779.1:0-1507 GCA_964612165.1 uncultured Salinivenus sp. | reverse complement strand
CTTGGATCAGGCGACGCGCGTTCGGAATGAGGGGGAGGTCCGGGCCGCCTCGGGGAACGGGCGTATTCCGTTTATCGACACCCGCGACATCGCCGACGCGGCCTTCGCGGCGCTGATCGAGGACGGGCATGCCGGAGAGACCTACATCTTAACGGGCGGGGCCGCGCTGGACTACGACCAGGTGGCCCAGATTCTCGGGACAGTGATCGACCGGCCCGTGCGATACGTGGCCGAGAGCGTCGAGGAGGCGCGCACGAGATTGCAGAACGAGGGGCTTCCCGACTGGCTCGTCGACAGCCAGCTGGCCCTGGCTTCCTACCAGCGGGCCGGTGGGGAAACGGCCCGCCTCACGTCCAGCG
Organism: uncultured Salinivenus sp.; assembly: GCA_964612165.1. Lineage (GTDB taxonomy): Bacteria > Bacteroidota > Rhodothermia > Rhodothermales > Salinibacteraceae > Salinibacter. Next base: position 1,148 of record CAZTDC010000779.1, on the reverse strand, counting down.
TGTACGACCTCACCGGCCACCCGCCCCGATCGATGGCCCAGTTTGCCTACGACTATCGGGACGCCTTCCTCTCCCCCTACGAAGAGGCCGCCGACCCTAACCCGGCGGAACGAGCGGGTCGGGCCGAGCCTTGATTCGTTCGGCCCCCCGTTCATTCTTCCTGACTACTCTGTTGAAAACGACACGCCACCCATGCCCACCCACTACGACGGCACCGAGGACGAGGTGCGCACCCTCACCGCCTACATTCGCTTCACGCGGGCCTTCGACACGATCGACGACAAGATTAGCGAGACGTACCAGGCCCGCGACCTCACGTCCGGCCAGTTCGGCGTGCTGGAGTCGATCTACCACCTCGGTCCCATGTACCAGGGCCAGCTGGGCGAAAAGCTGCTTCAGAGCAAGGGCAACATCAGCACCGTCGTGAGCAACCTCGTGGAACGGGGCCTCGTGGAGCGCCGGCGGGACGAGGAAGACCGGCGCTACGTCAAGATTCACCTCACGAAAAAGGGGGAAGAGCTGATTGCCGACCTCTTCCCCAAGCACGTCCAGAACATCGTGGACACCTTCGATGCGCTCGACGCCGAGGAGATCGAAGAATTCGGTCGCCTCTGCAAGAAGTTGGGGCTGGCCAACGCCGACTGACTGTACCAAGAAGACCGTGGGGATGCCTACCTCTAACCAAATAGTTTAATATTGAACAGTTTGGGGTCGAATTACGACACCTGACGATTCGCACTCGCACTCATCAGACAACCCAATACGCGCTATGCAGACCCGATCATCCGCAAACGTCGTCATTCCCTACTACTCCTCGTACGGCACCACCCACAAACTGGCCGAAGCCGTCGAGAGCGGCGCCGCGGACGTGCCCGGCTCCACCGTTCGGCTGCGGCGCATCCCGGAGCTTCCGTCGGCCGAGGAGGCGATGTCCGGCCAGGACGCCTACGAGGCCGCTCAGGCCGACATGGCAGGGGTCCCTCGCATCGAGCACGATGACCTCCGCTGGGCCGACGGCATCATCTGGGGCACCCCCACCCGATTTGGTAACATGGCAGCCCAGGTCAAACAGTTCATCGACACCCTCGGCGGGATGTGGTTCGAGGGCGAGCTGGAGGGGAAGGCCACCGGCATGTTCGTGTCCACCG
>CAZTDC010000778.1:0-1515 GCA_964612165.1 uncultured Salinivenus sp. | reverse complement strand
GAGGCTGAGGGAGCTCTAAGCACCCTGGAGACGGCGCGGAATGAGTTCCAGGAGGCGGAACGGGACCTCGAGCAAGCCGAGAATCAGAAAGAAGACGCAATCCAAGATCGGGATGATGCTGAATCTGATATTGAGGATCTGTACGTCCGCTTGAATCTGGAGCAGGGCGCCGAGGACGAGCTACGAAACCTCGCCCGTCAGCACGAGGCCTACCAGGAAGCTGTTGAAAAGGAAAGGGACGCGAAGGCGACCTTAGAGGCAGAACTTCGCCAGCTTCGTCGCATGGAGGCTCAAGAGGAGCAAATGGAGGATGCGACGAAGGATGAGTTGCAGCGGCAGCTTGACACGGCCGAGGAGACGGCGGAGAAAAAGGAGGAATATGTCGAGCAGATCAAAAGCATCGAACACGAGATTGAGAGCGCTCGGGAGGAGGGAACGCTGGAGGAGCGCCAGGCAAAATACCGCGAGCGTCGAGACGAGTTGGCGGCCGAGCGCGAGCAGGACTACGAAAAGGCGGTGGGGAAGGTGCTCGCCGACTTTATTCAGGAGGAAACGCAAGATCAGGGACTCCCACCGGTCTTTCACCGCGCCCGAGAGCTCTTCGGGGACATTACGGACTTCCGCTATGAGCTGACTCTTGATCAGGGGAGCGCGTCTTTCAGGGCCTTCGACCGCGTCTATGAGCGGTCGTTTACACTGGACGAGCTCTCCAGTGGCACGAAGGTGCAGCTCATGCTGTCGGTACGAATGGCCTTCCTCGAAACGCAGGAGCAGGCCTGCCGGGCGCCCCTGGTGCTCGACGAAACCCTTGCCAACAGTGACGCCGACCGAGCGCGCGCCATCATCGACGCCGTCAAAACGATCTGCGAGGAGGGGCGGCAGGTGCTGTACCTGACCGCTCAGGCCGATGAGGTTCAGAAGTGGCATACACAGCTCAATGGGGAGGATGGGCCAAGCCACACCGTTATATCACTTGAAGAGCTCGACGCCCGCGATCTGTTGGAGCCGAGTGGAGACGGGGCGGTGGTGCCGGCCCGGCGAGTGCCGGAGGCACTTCCCGATCCGGAGGCGACAACCCACGAGGAGCTCCAGACGGCGTTAGATGTCCCGCGTTGGTCGCCCCGACAGCCCGTCGGACGACTTCATCTTTGGTACCTCATCGAGTCACCAGAGCCGCTCGTCGAGCTCATTGAGAGCGGTACCCGGGCGTGGGGCCAGCTTGAGAATCGACACCAGATCGGCGGAGTAGCCGCTACACCCTTCAACGAGCAGGCGTTCGGGCGGGTACAAGCGCGAGCCCAGGCTGTGACGGCGTGGAAGGAGGCCTGGCACGTTGGGCGAGGCCGCCCGGTCGACCGTCCGGTGTTGGAGCAGACTGATGCCGTGACGAGTACATTCATCGACGGTGTGGCAGAAATCGCTAAGGAGGTGGATGGAGACGCTGAGAGGATACTTGATATCATACGAGCGCGGAATGACGAGCGGGTGAAGGGTTTCCGCTCAAACAAGATCGAG
>CAZTDC010000777.1:0-1518 GCA_964612165.1 uncultured Salinivenus sp. | reverse complement strand
AGATGTCAATTTGGTTTAGTTGCCTGCGCGCGGCGGCAAAATCCTCACTTCCGTCCCCATTGACGTCGCCGACCTCTTCGATCTCGGGTATGCCGTCGAAGAAATCACTGGCCGGATACCGGACCTCGTCCAGAAGCAGCTCACGAGAATCGTCAACACTTGCATAGCGACGTCCTCGTTCCTGGGCTGGACCATCGTCTACGGCGAGCAGGATATCAGGGCGGTCATCGCCGGTGATCTCCCCCATTCCACCTGCGGGAATGAATACGGGGTCTCCGTCATCGCCTGGGGCTAGTGGAATGTCGGTGTCAGACGAAAGCCCATCGCTGATCGACGAAGGCCCAAAGGATATAGCCCCAGTGTAAAAATCGTGACGACCGTCTTCATCTATATCTCCGACCGGTATGATCCTATCGGAGATCGTAAACCGGTCAGGATTAGAGTCGAACACAAGATCACTGTCACTGTGAAGGATATAAGGAGCCGACCCAGAACGGTCATGGGCGAAAATTTCGCGTCGGCCGTTTCCATTAATGTCTATGAGCGCCAGGGTCTCGTACTCAAAGGCCCCTTCCTCCATTTCCTCTACCGGGAAGGACTGATCACTCACCAGATCTCGCGACCTGTTTACGGAGAAAACCTCTGCCGTGACCGGATCGGAGCCGCTGAGGCGAACAATTCGGGGATCGCCTTCCTCGCGTAGGTTTCTGAGATTGTACACCGCCTCTAAGAAGAAATCCGATCTCGGATCGTATCGGCGGACCGTTACGTCACTGAGGGAGGAGGCGCCATACACTACTGCAAACTCATCCCCGGAGAAGTTCAGCGTCCCTCCCACCATGAAATCCTCAAAGCCATCCCCGTCTAGGTCCGTAAATCCTCTCCGCTGCTGGAAAATGTCATTTACCAGCAGCGTGCTTAGATCAATCTGTAGATCTTCACCACTGTCCTGGTAGCCAGTTGGGGCTCCCTCATAGATGTCGGCTGAACCGTCTTTAAAAGACAGGGCATCATCATATCCATCGCCGTTGAGGTCCCCAACAGGCACGAGCTTCCGGTAGAGAAACTGGTCCTCCTCTTGGCTGGGCGTGCCTCCGAAAAAGACCGCCGTTTTCCCAACCCGGTCCTCTAAGGCCTCAGTCCGCTCATCGCGGGGAAAGATCTCAATGAGAACGGAGCTGATCCTCAGATTATCGTTGAAGAGGTAGTCGCTCGTGCCGTCGCCATTCACGTCCCCTGCATACCGGCCGTCGACTGGACCTGTCAGACCAATATTGATCTTCGGGGTGGGGGTCGGGTTGGGAATGAAGTCCTGTCGTCGTTCGGCCTCCTCGACCGGTTCGGCTTTCGTCAAGCTGGGCCGGTCGTTACCGGGCTCCATACCGTGGCGCTCAGCACGTTTTCGCTCAAGTGCCTCGAGGGCGCGAGACGGCAAAGCCGACTTCATGGATTTGGGTAGAGAAACCGACGGATCGCGCAGGTACTGCAAAAGCTGCCTGGCATCAATGTCTTCGGTTT
>CAZTDC010000776.1:0-1519 GCA_964612165.1 uncultured Salinivenus sp. | reverse complement strand
TTACATGCTGACCTTGCTCCGCTTCACGATCTTCTTGATTTCCTTCTCCTGGAGCCAGGCCTTCACGTTGCTCTCGATGTTCAGCAGCTCCAGATTCACGGTGTAGAAGATGCTTGCCTTGTCGCCCTCCGAGGTCTCCTGGACGTTCGAGCTGATGGTTCCGTACACCATGTAGTCGGCCCCAATCTCCTGCGCCATCGCGGCGGCAGATTCCTGTGTGGCTCTGTCCTGCTGGTCATCGCGTTCCGCACGGAGCGCCTGTCGCTCGTCGGCCGCCGCTACGAACCGGACCTTGCCGGAATTGACCAGATTCCGCTCAATGTCTTTGATGAAGATCTCCGTGTCGATGTGCTGCATGGTCTTGTTTTCGATGGGCCCGATGATGACCGTCGGGCGATCGTCGTGGTCTTTTTGCCAGCGCTGCAGCCACCCACTTTCAAGCATTCCCCCGATCATTTTGTCCGCCACCTTCCGGGCGTCGGTTTCGTTCCAGCGGCCCGAGTAGTCGGTTTGCTTTTCGGAGTCGACGCGCTGCGTCGATTGGGACGGCCCACACGCGACCAGGAAGCAGAGTGAGAAGAGAAGAAGCGAGGATACACGAATACTACGGAGCATGGCGTTGGATGTCGTCATGATTGATTTGCTTGCTGGGTGAAATTTACTGCTCGAGAGCGAGAAGTGTTTGGTTGAGGAAGGTCGCAAATTCGTCTTCGATGGCACGTCGCGCACGGTTGTGAGCCCGTCGTTTTACGGCGGCCTCGGACATGGCGCCGGCACGTTTCTCCGTCGTGAAGGTCTCGAGGGTCTGCTGGGTGTTCTGGTCGGTCAGTTCGATGGCGAGGGTCCACCGGAGAAACTCTTCGTCCCGGCTCTCCAGGGCCGGACGCTCCTGGTACTTGACCAAGGCCTCCAGGATTGCGTCATTCGGTCGATCAATCACCCGGAACCCGGCCGTTTCCAGCGTGGCGCCCACCTGGTCGACAATGGACGACGGAATGTCGTCGCTATCGGCTTTCACGAGGACCGGACAGGCTTCCTGCGCCTTCCGAACGGCCGTTCGAAGCTCCGTGACCGGAGCGGACTGAGCCGGAGCAGAGCCGCCCGCCACGACGTTGCGCTGCGTAATGAGCCGGTCATTCACCTTGGCCAGCACGAGCGCCTGTTGGAGAAACGCGAGACGAGTAATGGGATTGTCGGTCCCCTGGGCGGTGGACCGGTAGTTTTCAATCTTGCTTCGGTTGCTCTCAATTTCCTGAGAGTAGATGCTCAGGGTCTCCTCCCGCTTCATGCCCACCAGGGCGTAGTATTTTTCGCCCCGCTGGGCCCGTTCCAGCACCTCCGAGTTCAGGAGCTTCTGGTTCGACTGGACGGTCGACTTGGTAATCAGGACGCTCTCCTCCTGCGTCTCCGTCACCTCGCCTCCTTTTTTGACCTCGCGGTAGCTGTCTTCAAGGTCCTTTGTGGCCTCGATGTCGGCCTCGAACACGCGGGCGAGATTACCGAAGGCTTTGCTCTGCGC
>CAZTDC010000775.1:0-1520 GCA_964612165.1 uncultured Salinivenus sp. | reverse complement strand
TAGGAGACGTTGGCCTCGGCCAGGAGCACGTTCATGTGGCCCGGCATGCGCCCCGCCACCGGGTGGATCGCGTACTTCACCTCCACCCCCTCCTCCTCAAGCTCATCGGCCAGTTCCCGCACCGCGTGCTGGGCCTGCGCCACAGCGAGTCCGTACCCGGGGACGATGATAACCTTCTCGGCGTAGCTGGCAAGGATGGCCGTGTCGTCCGGCGACGTTTCGTTGACGGTTTTCCCCTCCGGCACGTCGGGTCCACCAGCCGCCCCGTCCCCCCCACCAAAGCCGCCGAGCATGACATTTGCTAGCGAGCGGTTCATGGCGTCGCACATGATGACGGTGAGAATCATGCCCGCGGCGCCCACCAGCGTTCCACTGACAATCAGGGCCGTATTGTCGAGCACAAATCCGGCCGCCGCCGCGGCGAGGCCCGAGTAGGAGTTGAGCAGGGAGACCACCACCGGCATGTCGGCGCCCCCAATCGGAATTACGAGTAGAATTCCAAGCAAGAACGCCGCTGCCCCCAGGCCAAGAGAGGCCTGAATCATCGATCCGGGGAGCTCGGGAAAGGCCCCTGCGCTGGCGATCATGACGCCAATCGCACCGCCCGCCCCAATCAACAGAAGTACCGTGATCACGCGGATGCCCGGAAAGGAAATCGGATTGCCCGTGATCCAGCCGCTCAGCTTGCCGTTGGCTACGACGCTCCCCGAGAAGGTGACGGTCCCAATTAAGATCGACAGTGCAATGGTAATCGCCGTCACAATTCCGAAGCCGGCGGAATCGACGAGGCGAGCCGCCCCCACGTACTGCGACAGCTCCGCCCCCGCGACGAGCGCCGACGCCAGTCCCCCGAACCCGTTGAACACGGCCACCAGCTCCGGCATCGCGGTCATCTCTACCGTCCGGGCGAGCACTACACCGATCCCACCGCCGAGCACGACTCCCGCCAAGATCATCGGCCACGACAGGATCTCGTGCAGGAAGAGGGTGGCAACGACGGCTACGAGCATGCCGAGCGACGCGAGCGCGTTCCCCGTTCGGGCGGTGACGGGCGATTGCATTCGCTTCAGCCCAAAGATGAATAGCACCGCCGAGAGGAGATACGTGAGGTCGATGATTGCGGTTTTCATAGGCAAAACCGTACGGTGGAAAAGGGTGTCGGTGGGTGTGCTCCGTCGAGGAGACCTGCCATTGAACAGCGGGTGAATCGAAGTGCGTATTTCGTATTTCGCATTTCAGGCCACGGTGGCGGAATACGCAATCCGAAATACACACTATTCAGGGGTGCCGTCCGTTCGTTGCGCGGCTGCGGCGGCATCGACCTGAGCCGGGGCGGCCTTCTTCTGACCAAACATCTTCAGCATGCGGTCCGTGACGAGAAAGCCCCCGACGACGTTAATCGTGGCCACCACGAGGGCCCCAAAGCCAATCCACGTCGACCACGGATCGGCTGTCATACCAGAGGCCACGAGCGCCCCGACAATCGTGATGCCACTGATGGCGTTGGCCCCCGACATGAG
>CAZTDC010000774.1:0-1522 GCA_964612165.1 uncultured Salinivenus sp. | reverse complement strand
CCGCCGCCGAGCGGCCCGCCGTCGTCCACGTAAACGGTCGCGGCCTCGGGATTGTCGAGCCGGATCTCCTGAATGGTACCAGTCACCGTGAAGCCGTCCGTCCCGGAGCTGACTTGTCCGCTGGCGGTGGCGCCGTTCACCTGATCGGGGAGATCGACGGTGACGCCGCTGTATCCGTCGAGAGAGCCGCTCACCTGAGTCAGGTCGTCGGATGCCTTCACGGTGTAGGTCGTCTTCCCTGAGGTATTTCCACCGGAGATTACGATCGTGTGGTACTCCTTGCCGTCGACGTAGACGCTCGCCGCGTCCGGCACGTCCAGTTTAATGTCTTCAATGTCGTCGGCTACCTTGAAGCCATCGATCCCGCTGCCGACCTTCCCGGTTGCGGTGGCGCCTGATACCTCGTCGGCAGGATTCTTCGTGACGTTGAACCCCTCGAGCGTCCCGTCAACCTGTTTGAGGGTGCGAGAAGCTTCCACCCTGTAGGTCGTCTCCCCCGGAATGTCCTCACCCGAAATGACAATGGTGTGCAGCTCTCCCTCCGTGCACATCGATCGGAGGATCTCCTGCCGGCTCGACGTCGGATCGAGCATCGTCTTGTAGGCCTGGATGTCGCTACGATTCACGCCGTTCGACTGGGACACGACGCTGTTCGTGAAGTCGGACCAGTTCATGTCGCCAGTGGAGATGTCCTGCTGCCCTTTCCGGTCGATTGTGTTCATCAGTTTCCGAAAGCCAAGCTGCCCGACTTGGCAGTTCTTAAACGGGATAATGTCCGCCGCCGACGTGTTGGTGCGCGAGAGGCTGTCGTCGTTGGTCTCGAAGTTGAATTCCCAGGGCCGTGGCGCCTGCATCAGGCTGAAGATGTTGTACCAGCCTCGATCCGCGAATTCGATGGTGCTAAAGTCGGTGATGCCGTTGCTGTAGCCCCGGAGAAAGGAGGGGCTCCACGGCTTCGTTCGGCTTTGAGTCCCGATGCGCGGTTTCAGAAACTCAGCCGCCCACTCGGCAAATCCCTCGTGGAACGCCACGTAGGTTTCGTTAACAACCCCGTGGGTGAGCTCCCCGTCCCCGTCCCCGATGAGGTTGTTGATCGTTTGCTCAACAAAGTAGGTCCCCACGAGGCCTTCGTTTCGGCTGTGCTGGTATGCCCAAATGTGCATGAGCTCGTGGAGCGCAACCTCTGGGTTCTTCCCTCCGTCATGGTCGACGCTCGAGTTTTTTACCAGATAGATGACTTTGTTGATCGGGTTGGCGTACGATACCCCTTCGGATGAAATGTGGTTGTGCGGATACTTAATTTTGACCCGTGACTGAAACGCCAGACGCGATCCGTAGCCGGCCATACGGGCGATGGCCTCCTGGTACAGGGACCAGATTTCGGCGTGGTACCGCGGCTCCCGCGCGCCCAACGCCCGATTTCCAGAGCTCCGAAAGGTGAGGGTTTGATCCGTGTCGAGTCCGCTGCCCTTTCCACTCGTGGTCTGGTAGACGGTGTACCACTTCACTTTGGTGACGCTCG
>CAZTDC010000773.1:0-1524 GCA_964612165.1 uncultured Salinivenus sp. | reverse complement strand
GGCCGAAGTGGGAGGTCTCGTTCGACGAGCCCATCGCGAACTCGTCGCAGTTCGTTTTGCCGATAAAGACGGCTCCGGCCTCGCGCAGGCGCTCAATGACCGTTGCGTCGTAGAGTGAGGAAAAATCCTTCAGCATCTTCGACCCGCAGGAGACCGGGTAGCCCCGAATGCAGATGTTGTCCTTGACGGCGAGAACCAGGCCCGCGAGGGGGCGCGGATTGCCGCGCTCCCGCTGGCTGTCGAGGTAGCGGGCGTGGTTGAGGGCGCCGTCGCGGTCGACAGTCGTGAAGGCATTGAGGTCGTCGTTTTTCTCGTCGATGCGGTCCAAAAACGACGAGACCAGTTCTTCGCAACTGGTCTCGTCAGCTTCGAGGGCGCGGTGCGCCTCGGAAAACGTCGGCTGTTCCATGCTGAAGGGCGATTCTGCGCAGGACAGATGATGCGAACGGGAGAACAGACGTCTCCCAAGAGAGGCGGTAAAGGCTCACGGAGCCACGTCCAGTGGGTCTAAGACGTTTCCTTCGTCTGGCTCTGCTGGTCCGCGTCGGTCGAATTCGTGTCGTTGCTCGCGGTCCCCTCTGTGGGCTCCTGTTGCTGGGCCGGGCGCTGCTGCGGCTGACGGGCCTGCGGGGTGCCCTGCTGGGGCTGCTGCGGCTGGTTGATCTCCCGGTTTTGGGCCTCGTTTTCAAGCTCGCGCGAGATTTCGTTGGTCGCGTCCTTGAACTCGCGGATGCCCTTTCCAATGCCTCGAGCAATCTCGGGAATGCGATTGGCCCCGAAGATCAGAAGCACAATCAGAAAGATGAGACCAATTTCAAGCGGGCCAAACGTACCCATGAGCAGAAGAAAGACCGGTGGAAAGAATACGTGGTGAGCAGCGCCCTCGCCGGTCCGCTGCACGATGACGACCGCCTCTCGGGGACGAATTGGACAGTCGGATCGGCAACGGTGAACAACCGCCACGTCGGGGTGGGGGTTCCGGTTCGCGGATGCCGGTCCGGTGAAGCGTCGGTTCAAGTGCGGTGACGTCTCTTGCCACTTTCAAGGACCCTACCGGGAGCGGATGGAGGAGGCGGTTGAGGACCCGAGAGCTGGGGCTGCCTGTCGACTCGGAAAACAAGAGGAGGACCTCCTCTAAGGCTTCCGTATCCCTTCTCGGTCTCATTCCAGGGAGTGAAACAGCCTCGGGGGCGGTCGTGTTAGTGTGGAAAATTTGAGCGAGATTTGGGCTTTTTGACGCCCTACTCGCCCCTCAGCACGTGTTGTTGTACTGACGGAAACCGCTCCCATGTCTACCCAAACGGCCTCCGACACCACCACACTCACCCGCGACGATCTTCTCAGCTGGCCAAAGGCTGAGCTCCACTGCCACCTCGACGGCTCGATGCGCCTGGAGACGATGCTCGACCTGGCGAAAAAGAAGGGAAAGATGGACGTGCTTCCGTCCGACAGTGTGGAGGGGCTGCGGGAGGAGCTGCGGGCCGTCGAAGAGTCCGACACCCTGGAGGCCTACCTCGCCTGGTT
>CAZTDC010000772.1:0-1525 GCA_964612165.1 uncultured Salinivenus sp. | reverse complement strand
TCTACTACGAAACAACCTGGTTCAAGGGACTCCTAATCCTGGGTCTTTTTCTGCTCTTCGGGGGCGTCTACGCCTGGCGCACCCGCGCCCTGCGCCGTCGGCAGGAGAAACTGCGGCGGATGGTGGACGAACGCACCGCCCAGCTGGTCGAGGAGAAACAAAAAACCGAGCGGCAGGCCCAGCGCCTCGAAGCGCTCGACGAGCAGAAAAACCGGTTCTTCGCCAACGTGAGCCACGAGCTGCGCACGCCGCTCACGATCCTGAAGGGCACCCTCCAGGACGCCACGGACGGCGCGTTCGGCACCGTGCCGGCTCCGCTGCAGCGCCAGCTGGAGATTATGCGCAGTAATGTGGACCGCCTCCGCCGCCTGACCGACCAGCTGCTGGACCTTTCCCGCCTGGAGGCCGCCGAGCCCGAACTCGACGCCCGACCGAAAGACCTGGTCGACCTCCTCCGCCACGTCACCCAGTCGTTCGTGCCCCTGGCCGAGCGGCGCGGCCTCGAGCTAACGCTGGAGAGCGCCGTCGAGGCCCATCCCTGCCGCGTCGATCCCGAGAAGTGGGAGAAAATCGTGGGCAATCTTCTCTCCAACGCCCTCCAGCACACCCCGGAAGGCGGCACGGTCCGCGTCCACCTCGACGTCGAGACCGGTGATCCCCCGACCACCGTGATCCGAGTCGCAGACACCGGCCCGGGAATTGCGCCCGAGCGGCAGGACGAGATCTTCGACCGCTTCTCCCACAGTGGGCACGAGAACGGGACTCGGGAGGGCACTGGCATCGGCCTCTCGCTCGTCCATTCGTACGTGGACTTGCACGGCGGCACCATCGACCTGGAAAGCGCACCGGGCGAGGGCAGCACGTTCACCGTCCGCCTGCCCCTCCCCCCCGCCGACCCGGACGCCGTCGACCCGGTTGAGGCGCCCGACACAAACGAACCGGTCCCCATGGTGCCGGAGAAGTCCCCTTCCCGGCCGTCCGGCGACGGCGCTCCGGGGGAGGGGGATCAGCCGGTCCTGCTTCTTGTCGAGGACAACGCCGACGTGCGCACCTATCTCCGCCGCCACCTCGCCGACACCTACCGGGTCGTCGAGGCCCCCAGCGGGGCCCACGGCCTCGATCAGGCCCGAGACCTGGAGCCCGACCTCGTCCTCACCGACCTGATGATGCCGGAGATGGACGGAATCGAGCTCTGCCGGAAGATCCGTGCAGACGATGCTCTTTCCGACACACCGGTCCTCCTGCTCACCGCGCGGGCCGCCGAGGACGACGCGGTGGCCGGGCTGGAGGCCGGGGCCGACGCCTACGTCACCAAGCCGTTCTCGATGGCCGAGCTGCAGGCCCGCCTCCAGCGCCTGCTGGAAACGAAGCAGGCCGGTGTTCAGGCTCACGACGGTCTTCTGGCCCCGGACGTGGAGGTCTCCTCCGCCGACGAAGAGTTTCTCGACCGGGTCAAAGAAGCCATCGACGCGAACCTCTCCCGGACGGGCTTCACGGTGGACGATCTCGCGGCCGAGGTGGGCCT
>CAZTDC010000771.1:0-1530 GCA_964612165.1 uncultured Salinivenus sp. | reverse complement strand
CTCAGGTCGTAGACGGCCGCGAGGTGGCACGCCATCGTGATGGCCTCTTGCACCTCGTCGTACCGGTCGCCGAGGCCGAGGTCGGGCTCGGTGATGTCACCCGGCAACAGCTCGGCGCGGTCGTCGAGACCAAGGTCGGTAACGACCTGCTGGGCCTTGTCTTCGAATTTCGGTTGTACGAGCAGCCCGAACGCCGTGTCGGGATGCTCGTCGGTTAGCGAACGCAGGAGACGCGTTCCGAGGAAGCCGGGCACGCCGGTGAGGAAAATCATACCACGCAAAGCGAGATTGATACAGCCAGTGGACAATATTGAAACGCAGGACGGGGGCGAAGGCTCCGCCTCTTCGAAACAGAGTAAGGATGTCCGGATCTTTCAACAAGGCCGCGTCCGCCTTTTCGCCTCAATTAGGCCTCAGAGCCGGTATTGGTCACCCGCTGAGGCAGAGGCGATTTGCCCGGTCGTGCTCAGAGGCCGTCAAGCGACGTTTCAAAGACTCATTTGGCACCATTTTTGTAGTGCTATTTCTTAATTCGTGCCCATGCTTTCCGTTCTCCCTTTCCGGGCGAGACACGGTCCTGCGTTTGGGCGCTCTTCCAATAGATCGGCGGACCGGTATGCCAACGCCTGTCTCGGAGCGCGACCGCCTCGCGGCCCTCGCGGCCTACGATGTTCTCGACACTCCGCCCGAGGAGTCATTCGACCGCATCGTCCGGCTCATGGCCGCTCATTTCGACGTGCCGACGGCGGTGGTCGCCTTTGTAGACGCCGACCGCACGTGGGTGAAGGCCACTACGGGCTTCGATACGACCACGCCTCGTGAGCACTCGTTCTGCCTCCACGTGGTCACCAACAACGACGTGCTCATCGTTGAGGACGCGCGCCGTGATCCGCAGTTCGCCGACAATCCGCTGGTGAGGGAGGAACCGGGCGTTCGGTTTTATGCCGGCGCCCCCGTCCGCACGAACGAGGGCCTGCCCATCGGCACCGTCTGCCTCTACGATACCGAGCCCCGCTCCTTTTCGGCGACGGCGGTGGACCGCCTTACGGACTACGCCGCCCTCGTGACCGACGAACTTGAGCTTCGTCGTACCGAGGCCGCGCCCGCCCCGTCCGCCGTCGAACCGGCCCCCGGCCCCGACGCCCCGACTGAAACGACGTCTCCTCCACCTTCTCCCTTCGAGGTGGCGGCTCGCCTCACGACCAACGGCCTCCTCCGCGTTGATCCGGAGGGACGGATCGAGTGGGTCAACAGCCGATTCGTTGAGTTCACCGGCTACACGCGAGAGGAATTGCACGGACATCACCCCGGGCAGTTGCTGTACGGCCCGGCGACCGACGAGGACACCGTGGAGCATATTCACCAGCAGATCGACCGGCGCGACTCTTTCTCCGCCGACATTCTCAACTATCGGAAGTCGGGTGCCCAGTACTGGGTCCGCGTCGAGGGCGAGCCGCTGTTTGACGACGATGGCACGTGCACCGGGTTTCTCATCGCCGCAACGGACATTACCGAACAGCGGCAGCACGA
>CAZTDC010000770.1:0-1532 GCA_964612165.1 uncultured Salinivenus sp. | reverse complement strand
CCAGCTGCTCCTTGCGGTGCGCGTCGAGTTGCTTCCCGAGGTCGCGGATCGTGGCTTTCTGTGCCTCTGGGGCCGCCGGGAAGAAGGAACTGGGCCCCTCTCTCACCATCCCGTGCATCTCCGCGGCTGCGCCGCTCAGAGCGCGTGCAACAAGGAGCATTCTGAACTCCGCATCCGTTTCGCTGAACGTCTCACGCAGCCTTCGTGGCCCGAGCGACCTCCTCCTTGGCCGGGCGCACCTGATCGGGGCACAGGTCGACGACCGCGCGCGTTTCGCCCGTCAGATACGTAAACTCCGCCGTATACCCCTCCGGACCTGTATAGTCGCCTTCAGGTTGGTGCACCATCACGATGGTTCCCAGATCTCCGGCGCTCAGGCCGTGTTCGGGGAGGTCTTCCGTCAGCACGAAGCGGTCGAGCTCATTCATCATTCGATGGGGTACGCCGTGACAAGTCGCGGACGCGATTCGCCGGTTCGGATCATCCAGACGCTCCGGACGAGCACCCCCGACAGCGGCTCCTCTGTAACGTACCTCGTGCCGTGCAGGGTTGCTTCAACGTCGATAGTCCCCTAGGCATGCCCAAATAGATCCTCTCGCAGACGCTTCCAATCGCTTCCGTACCGTTTGCAGAAGGACGCGCTCCTGCACGTCGGGCCAGTAGGGACAGCCTAAGAGGACATCTTCGCTCAAGAGCATCCAACCGGAGCGTGGGGCGTGCCGACTTGAGACGAACCACCTATTCATCCACGAGCGCCGGGGCATCGTCGACCACCTCATCCGAGAGGTACATGCCCGCTTGGCGGAGCTCTTCGACGATGGGGCGGGCTCGCTCAATTCGTCCCTGCTGTTTGGCCAGAAGAACCACACCCAGCGTTCCGCGGACGGGGATGTCGAGCGATGCGGCACAGCGCCGTCCCGCCAGGTCGTCGATGATCACCTCTCGCTCCGGGTCGACATAGGCCAGGGACAAAACAGCAGATTCACCAGGCCCAAGATCCCAAGACTGAATGAGGGGCGGTACGTCGGGGGCCTCTACGGTCCGTATCCACTTCGTCTCCGCTAGCGCCCGGGCCGTGACATCCTCGGGGCCGCGGTGGCGAATCTCGGCCGACACCTCTGTAGGAACGACCACTGAGTCGCCGACAGTTTGGAGCAGGTCGATCTGGTCGCCTTTCGACAGGAAAATGAGCGGAGAGGCGTTGACGACCGGAGGCGGCATGGGGGCGTCGGGTGCGTGGGCAGACGGCTAAGAGGACGGAGGACGATTCAATTCCCGCTGGAGATCGTCGAGGTCCACCTGAAAGACATCGATGTGCTCGCGAGCGAGGGCCGCCAGGAAGTCGGCCCGGTCCAGCCCCGCGATCATCGCCGCCTTTTCCTGAGAGAGGTCGCCCCGCCGGTACCAGTGCATGGCTGCTGCCAAACGCATGTCGCGGGCAAACTCGTCCGGGGCACGCCGCAGCGCGGAGAGCGCTTCGGGGGGAATGTCGATCGAAACGGTAGGCATCGGGACAGATGGGGGATCGTTGA
>CAZTDC010000769.1:0-1534 GCA_964612165.1 uncultured Salinivenus sp. | reverse complement strand
ATCCCGATCCGGTCGAGAATCTCTGAGAACGCAATTGCGAGCTCGTCGAGCTGGTTCGGCTCGCGTTCCACAAAGAGCGTCTCATCGCGAAGCTCGATACCACTCATACGTATCTGTCCATGAGATAGTAAATAAATTGTCTGGCTGCCAGCGGCTGAGACTGTGGCCGAGCCAAAGACGGTGGAACCACTTAGTCAGCAATCACCTCGATTACAGGCATGCTTGTCTCTCGGAGCTGCTCACACCGCTGTAAAAACCGTGACCGGTCGTAGACGCGAGATTCCCGGCGTGATGCTGCCCGTCGGGACGCTCTCTCGCGATGAGGACGTGATAGCCGGTGCCGGAGGGACTCACCTCCGTGTACGAGTCGAGCTGGTCGATGATCCGGGTGGCCCACACGGTTGGCTCACCGGCGTCGGGATCCCGACAGTCATCCAGATCGATCCCGACGAGCGGATCGGCGGCCGTAAACACAACCCCAGTCCATCCACGGGGGTCGTCGTCACCGCCTCGCGGGCCGGTTAAAAGGCGCGCTAGGTATCCGGATCCGTCGTCGACGCAAACTGCGTCGGTTCGGGAAATGACCGGGACGTTCGTCTGGGTGTCGTCTCACTGTTGTGCGCGCCAGCACACCCACTGGTCGCGCTCGACGAGTGCGTCTAGAGAGCGTCAGCGGTCGGCGGAGGACCCATCGTCCGTGTGGGGCGATCATACGGATCGGGCAAATGGATGTCGCCAACCGCGATATGCCCGGGTCGGCTCCGCACGCGCCACACAGCTCGATCTCACCATCGGCCGATCTCACGGCGAGCGTGTCGGTCCGCGAGTGCGCAACAGTTCCTAGCTTCGAGGACGTTTCACTCGGGGGTTCCATCCGCAATAACACCGTGTCCAACGGGTGACACCGCTGGGTCACCACAGCGGGGGCGCCACAGCCACGCAGCGGGAGCCGGCAGACGAGCCGGCGAGGAGTTCAGTCCCGTCTCGATCGCCAGACAGCAGCGGTACTCGATCGCCGGTGCTGCCGGCACCGAATGTCTAGCCCTTCCGATGCGGCGGCGACATCTCAGATAGCGATCAGGTCGGATTCGACCGTATCACCCCCATGGTTCCGGGGGTGATCGACCGGTTCCGGATACGTGTATCAGGTTTAGGACACTCTCCGAGGATGGGACGCTGTGTCCGTGCTGGATCGTCGTTGACGTCGCGAACGCGACACAGCGGCACGTCGATCCGGTCGCGATACGGATCGCGGGCGTCCTGCTGGATGAGTGCTGTTTCGATCGCTCGCCGTAGTTAGGGGGCGACGCCCCCCGGTGTTTCACGCGTTTGCACGCCGTCTCTTGCGGGGGGACTCCCGTCTGAAACACCCCGAAACGTGTCCGCTTGGGCAGTGACTGTCGGGTGCCGTTTGTTGGGGGGCCTCTGCCGATTCGACAGTGTGACAACTTAACCAACATAGACCGCCCCATCTCGAAGGTGTTGGTTAAGACTGCTCGCCGGACCTGCCTTCTCTCACCTAACCGTCGAGCCA
>CAZTDC010000768.1:0-1535 GCA_964612165.1 uncultured Salinivenus sp. | reverse complement strand
GACTCTCGCGTCGCAAAGTGCTCGCCGGCCTCGGGGCCGTCGGAATCGCCTCCGCGGGCGCCGGACTCGGCACCACCGCGTACTTCAGCGACACCGAGTCGTTCGAGGGCAACACGATCACCGCGGGCGAGCTCGACCTGAGCGTCACCTGGCAACAGCTCTACTACGGCGGCCCGCAGTCGTCGCGGGCGCAGGACTACGGGACGGCAGAGCGGCCGTTCGTGAACGCGTATCCCGACGACAACGGGGACGGGCTACAGTCGTTCGATCGCGGTGACGGCGTCGACGAGTACGTCGACCTCAGCGCGTACGCCGACCCGGAGGAAGCCGCGAAGGCGGGGACGAACCTCGAGTTCTCCTGTGACGAGGTGGCGATGTTCGACGAGCCCTCGTTCGCTCCCAACGAGGCGAGCCTCATCGAACTCGACGACGTGAAACCCGGCGACTGCGGTGAGGTCACCTTCGGCCTGAAGCTCTGTGACAATCCGGGGTACATCTGGTTACAGGGGCTTCTGGCGTCGGAGACGAGTGGCGATCACCCCGACGGCGAGGAGGGTGTCCCCCAGCTTGCCGACGAGATCATCGCGCGAGCGTGGTATGACGACGGTGACAACGTCTTTCAGGCGGACGAACCGCAGATCTCTTCGGGGACGCTCCGTGAGGTGTTGGCTGACCTCGCCGACGGACGACTTCTGGAATTTGATCCCGAGGTCGTCGAGCCACCCGAAAACGAGGTAACGGAGCCTGTCGACTCCGAGGCCGAGTGCGTGGCGCTGCCGAGGATCGATGACGACGACGACATAGATAATCTCGCTCCCGGAGACGAGTTCACCTTCGAGACAGATACCGAGGAGGACGTCGTCATCACCCTCGTCGACGTGACGTACAAGAACGAGGATGAGGATCCAGAGCCGGTCGGCTTCGAATGGGAGAGCAACGTCCCGATCTGCCAGGTGAGTCTGAAGGGCGGTGCCGGCAGTACGGGCGGCGGGGAGGGGCTCCCAACCACGTACCCCTGTGCCACGAGCGGCTCCGTCGCGACGACGACCAACCTGGAAAACGACAAGCCGTACGGGATCAGCAACTTCAGGTTCTACTACTGCGACGTCGACGACGAGGAGAACGGCGACGTGCCGGAGAACAGTGAGGTCTGCTTCCAGCCCTCGAACACCCGCTTCATCGGCTTCGAATGGTGTCTGCCGACCACGGTCGGCAACGAGGTGCAGGGCGACTCACTGTCGTTCGATCTGTCCTTCTACACCGAGCAGTGCCGGCACAACCCGAACCCCGAGAACCCGTTCGCGAGCGAGTGATCGGCTCGGGAACCGTCTGTGACGGTCAGCCGAGCCGATGCGACGTCCCGAGCGAGGCAGGGACTCCCTACCGACGTGGTAGGGCGGTACTGTCGGGAGCTGTGAACGCACGCCCGTCTGGTAGGTCACGCATACATAGGACCGCAGGCGGCGTTTGAACGCACGGAGACGAGCGGCCGTTCGGAGCCGAAAACGGAGAGACGAATGACGAAACGAGATACA
>CAZTDC010000767.1:0-1536 GCA_964612165.1 uncultured Salinivenus sp. | reverse complement strand
GCCACGGGGCCTTTCGGGGCTACCAGGACACCCGCACGCCGATGTACGTGACCATTGGTTTCAATGTGATCAACGCGAGCCTCGACCCGCTTTTTATCTTCGTCCTCGATTGGGGGCTGGCCGGGGCCGCCGCCGCGACGGCCATCGCCCAGTGGATCGGCGCGCTGGTCTTTCTGGGGCTGCTCCTAGGCGTGCGCCGAAAGGAACTGGGCGTTACGCTCCAGTGGCCCACCCTGCGTTCGCTGGTGCCCTTTCTCAAGGTGGGGCGCGACCTGCTGCTCCGCACGGCCTCGCTGGTGGGCACCATGACGCTGGCGACGGCGGTGGCGGCGCGGGTGGGCGTGACCGCCGTGGCGGCCCATCAGCTGGCGCACCAGCTCTGGCTTTTTCTCGCCCTCGTGGTCGACGCGCTGGCCGTGGCCGCACAGGCCCTCGTGTCGAAGCACGTGGGGGCCGACGCGCCCGAAACGGCCCGTGCCGTGTCCAACCGGCTGTTTCAGTGGGGCCTGCTCGTGGGCATTGCCCTCGGCGCCGGGTTTTTTCTGCTGCGTCCCATCCTCCCGCAGTTCTTTACCGACGACCCGGACACCATCGCGGCGCTGCTGGACGTGTACCTCTTCGTGGCGCTGCTGCAGCCGCTCAACGGCCTCGTCTTCGTCGGCGACGGCATCTACATGGGCGCAGAGGAATTTCCGTACCTCGCCAAGGCCATGATTGGGACGGCGCTCGTTGCGGCCACCGTGCTTCTGCTCGTGATCCCGATGGATTGGGGCCTGGTGGGTGTGTGGTGGGGCGTCGCGACGCTCATGGGCGGTCGTCTCCTCACGCTGGCGGTGCCGTACCTGCGCGGGCGGCTGTTTCGAGAGGCGACGGCATGACCGTGACGAGGATCCGTACTGGCCCCCTAATCATGTGGTTGTGTGCGAGGTTGATCCTGCCGCCCAGAAGCAATACATTTGTCTATGAAGCTAGGGGTGTTCGGCGCCGCACGGCGACCGGGCTGAGAGAGTCCCTTCGAACCTGATCCGGTTCACACCGGCGAAGGAAAGCACAGCAGCGGGTCTGCTCCTGTGGGCGCTGCATCTCTGGCTTCGCCTCGTGTTTGTTGCATCTCCACTGCGAAGCCCAATATGCCCGACACGCTCACTGCCCCGATTGAGACGCGTCCGTTCACCGTCCCGCCGTTTGCGGAGTCGTGCCTGGCGCACGCCCGGGAGGCGTGGGACGAAGCCGTCGACCACCCCTTCGTCCATGCCCTCGCCGACGGCACGCTCGATGCGGAGCGGTTCAAGTTTTACCAGATGCAAGACGCGCGCTACCTGGAGGCGTTTGCCGACGCCACCTCGCTCATCTCCACGCGCTGCCCGGACCCGGACGACAAGCTCTGGTTCATCGACGCGGCCCGCCTCGCAATTGTCGTGGAGCGCGACCTGCACGAGAGCTACGGCGACGAATTCGGCTACGGCCCGGAGGACATTCGGGACCTGACGCTCACGCCCAACAACCGCGCCTACCAGAACCACATGATCGAGCGCG
>CAZTDC010000766.1:0-1547 GCA_964612165.1 uncultured Salinivenus sp. | reverse complement strand
TTCCCTTGTACTTCACATTCGGATTCGAGAAGTGTTTGACGGTTGAATAATTTGATACCATCATCGTGGAGTAGTAAGAGTCACACAACCACCCGCACCATCCTTCGTCAACGAACCAATCGCCGTAGGCATCCGGGAAAATGTGGCCCTCCGGATCACATGCGGAATTGCCTTTAGGACAGGCGTTGTTTGGGAGATGCTGGGCACCCTGCAGATGTCCTATTTCATGAGTGAAGGTGTATTTTCCTCCGGTCGCGTAGGGAGCTTCGACGAGCGCGTACGCATCTCCATCCTCAGCCCGGATTTCGTCGGAGATGCCGTAAATCCGTCTTCCATTTCGATTGAAATATCCATTGTCTGTAAGGAGTACGACCACATCCGCGTCGTACTGGTTTCGGAGGGACTGCACTGTACTGCTTGATCGCAGGTCTCCGAGATCATTGCCTATACTACCATTTCCAACACCACCAATTGATACCTCCTGACTGTGGACAAGGTTTAGATCGACATTGTACACATTGCTGTTGCTATACGTGTCGTTTGCCTCCTGGAAGGCCATGTCGATGAGGTTGCTGATATTTCGGCCATCCGCGGCGTTGGAAGTGTAAACGACCAGAACATCCGCCCCGCTGGAGCAGGAAGCAGTGTTTTGGGGACGAGAGTTTGGGGCTCTCACGTTTGAGGACTTACGAAACGAAGAAGCGGTCGAAGCGAGGCACGTCTGCTTCGAAGAACGCCTTGCCGACTGTGACGTAGACAGTGCTTTTCCCAACTTCGAGGACGACTGCGAGTCCTCCTGGAATGAGCCGCCGCCATCGTGGAGAGGATTGATACTCTCAGAGGAATATTTGCTCTCGTCGACTTCCACAAGCGCATGCAGGCTTTCACTTAGGGGACGGACCAGATAGAATTCTCCTCCGAGCCGGACTGTACCAGTGATCTCTCCGTCCTTTCCGCGAACGAGCATCACCTCTCCTACTGTTTCCTTTTTGCCTTCCCGACCAGCCGATCCGATTTGCACCGTTCCCTTCCAGGCGTACGTCCCCTCCCGAATTGGGTTGATCTCGTCGCGGCGGATGAAAAGCTTGGTCTTTTGGTTGCCTCGCCTCCGGCCCGGCGTCTTTGCTTTTCCCTGTCCCGGCGTTTCCGCCTGTTCCCGGCCGGGATGCTCCCGCTGAAAGGCGGGCGGGACCTCCGGAGCGAGCGACCGGTTCCCGCCCACGTGCATCACCAGGGTGCGCCGCTGGGACAGATTGCCCGCAATACGAACTAGGCGAATGGACAGCGTCGTCGAGTCCTCCTTCAGCGTCGCCATGCGCCGCCGTCCCACGGCGTTCATGGACGACGGGCCGGTTTCACCGGTACCGGTGAAGAGACCGGGCGGTCCCCCCTGCCCGGGCTGCGCCCCGGAAGGAGGCGGAACAAGAAGACCGACGAGCGAAAGGCAGAGAAAAAGGAGCAGAGAGCGCATGGACTGAGCTGTATTCATGAAGAAGGGATTCACGCTGCTCTCAGGATAACGCTCTCATTTCGGCCCCCACAAGACA
>CAZTDC010000765.1:0-1549 GCA_964612165.1 uncultured Salinivenus sp. | reverse complement strand
GGTCGCGGGGCGGGGCGGAGAGTGCAGGGTGGCGTGAGGTGGCGGAGTGGTGCCACGCCTCGGAGGGGGCGGGCCATGAGTAAAGCCGAGTCCGGGGGTGCGAATAGCCCTTCACTTGATTATACTGGTGAAAACCCAACACCGGGGGAGGAAGGGTTTTCAGGCCCTGATACGGACGACCCGGACTCGAACGATTCGGACGACGGGCAAAACTGGAACCGACAACAGAACCGCGTGTTCCAGCGGAGCGTGACCATGCTGAAATACTGGGATACGCGGAATTTCGGCGTTCTGTGGGTGACGCTTACATCCTGCCCGGAGTCGAAGGGTGCTGACGAGCTGGCGTATTCGCACCAACGACTCCGCCAGCGGATCGAGCGGGCCGACCTTGCCATGTGCGACGGAAAGCACTGCCCGCACCACGAGGAGCCGACAGGCCACCGACTAAGCCACATCGACAGCCTCGAACATCTACAGATTCGGACGTGTGAGGGGCCGCAGGGAGTGGTTCATGCGTTCTGGGCATGGGATCGGGATCGGTTCCGCGACGGGAACCACGACCGGGATCTCTACATTCCGCAGTCGTGGTTGTCGGACCAGTGGGCTGATCTGCATGGATCGGCGGTGCCGCTTGAGTCGGGTGAGTTGCGTGAGTGGCCGCAGTCGGCGGCGGGTCACATGGAACGGCTTACCCGCGACCGGGCGCCGTTCGTGGTGGACGTTCGGCGGGTTGGGCCGGAACACACTGAGGGAGAACACAAACCCGAACACATGGCCGCCTACGCCGCCTCACAGTATCTTGGCGACCACGGGGAGGCGTTGGAACACTTGGGGTGGTCACATGGCCGGAGCCTCGGCGGGCCGTTGGCTGAGACGTGGGGGCACCTCGTTAGTATCGCTGGGTCGTTAGACGACGCTATCGACAAGTGGGACCGCGTGATCGCCGGTTCGGAGGTGCGGATCGAATCGGGCGAGCGGGGGAGGGGGTGCCACAGCGTAACGGTGTTCAAGCCGCCGCCGTCGCTCGGCGTTGAGGTGGCTGAAACGTCGGTGACGCCGCCGCCGTGGTTCGTTGCGGCTGGGCCGAATAGTTCGGTTCACGTCGAATCGTTCGGACCGTCGAATGACGACGCGACCGGCGACGGGATGAAGTCGTGTTCGCAGTGTCGGCGGTATCACCCGGCGGGTGAGGTAAAAACGGTGAAACACCGGCCGGAGGCGCCGGACGTTCGGATTTGCCGGTCGTGTCGTGACGACGAACCAGCGGCGCCGGAGCCGGAGCCGGAGACCTCGCGGCAGGTGTCGCTTGAATCCTCGTCGAGCCTCGGTGAAGATGTGAAAGCGCAGATCGCGGAGTTGGTGAGGGTCCAGGGCGTTCGGTCGGCGCCGTCGGTGATCGGTCGGCTTGGAATCGATCCGTCGAAGCGGGAGGCGGTGGTGGCCGTGCTAGGTGAACATGGGGCCGAATAGACGGGCTTGAGTGGGTAACTCAAAGCGGTATATCGGGGCGATGTGGGTCACATAATGAGTTCGGAGCGTGATCGGCGTC
>CAZTDC010000764.1:0-1553 GCA_964612165.1 uncultured Salinivenus sp. | reverse complement strand
ACCTGTCCGGCCACGTGGCTCTCGTAGTTTTCGAACCGGCGGGCGTCCGGCTGAATCTCGTACGTGTCGGGGCCCGTCCAGGTGGCGGCGTGGAGGTCGAGCAGGGGCGGTTCCAGCCGCTCGATCCAGTCCTTTTGCACGTACAGGAAGCCCGTACCGCGCGGCCCACGCAGATACTTGCGCCCGGTGGCCGAGAGCATCGTGCAGCCCAGTTCCTTGACCGGTAGTGGCATCTGCCCGGCCGACTGGCAGGCGTCGAGGAGGAGGGGCACACCCGCGTCCTCCGCTACCGCACCCACCTCGGCGGCTGGGTTCACGAGCCCCCCGTTCGTAGGCACGTGGGTGAGGGCGATCAGGGCCACGTCGTCGTCCATCACGTTCCGGAGCGCGTCCACGTCGATTTGCCCGTGATCGTCGTGGGGCACCACCTCGACCTCGGCCCCCGTCCGCTCAGCCACTTGCAGGCAGGCGATGTGGTTGCTCGCGTAGGCGGCCCGGGACGTGAGGATGCGGTCGCCCGGCTCGAACGGCATCGCGTAGAAGGCCATGTCCCAGGCCCGCGTCGCATTCTCGACCAAAGCAATCTCCTCGGCGCCGCAGCCCAGCATGCGGGCAATCGCGTCGTACGTGCGCCGGAGCTTCGGCTTGGCCTCCGCTTCGGCCTCGTATCCGCCAATCGCGGCCTCCTGCTCCAGGTGCTCGACCTGGGCGTCTAAGACAGACTGGGGCGGAAGAGACGATCCGGCATTGTTGAAGTGGAGGACGTTCGCGGTGCCGGGCGTGTCGGCCCGGACGCGATCGAGGTTGATAGACATGAGGCGAGCACAAAATCAGCAGAACAACTCTGGAACGCCCAACGGCAGCGGCACTCGTCGGTTCGTCCCCTCGTGTTCAGCGACCCGTTTTTTGCACCACAGGTCCAGGCGCACCTCCCAAGCAGACACGGCGCGGACAACCGAAACGCCGGCCTCGGCGATAACGGAGCGAGCACCATTGGTTGCCTTCAACCTCTTATCTTTTGCTCCAATCTTTACCTATCGGCAACATTACCTTGGGGTAATATGGATGTTCTGGGAAATGTACCGATTTTCGTGGCAATTCTCGCCGTTCGGCCCCACGTTGTAATTTCCACAGCTTCCCCAAACGAAACCCTCCCCGTACGTCTATGGCGACGGCAACCAATCTCGGCTTTCCCCGCATCGGTGCACATCGTGAACTGAAGCGCGCGGTGGAAGGCTACTGGAAAGGCGACCTGACGAAATCGGACCTCCGCGACTCGGCGCAGGCCCTCCGCGAGACCCACTGGAAAGAGCAGCAGGACCTGGGGCTCGACGTAGTGCCGTCCAACGACTTCTCCTATTACGATCAGGTGCTCGACGCCTGTGCGATGGTGGGCGCCGTGCCCGAGCGGTTCCCGTGGGACGGCAAGACGGTCGACCTCGACACCTACTTCGCGATGGCACGGGGCCTGCAGGAGAAGGACCTCGAAGGCGAAGAGTCCGGCGTGCAGGCGATGGAGATGACCAAGTGGTTCGACACGAACTACCACTACA
>CAZTDC010000763.1:0-1556 GCA_964612165.1 uncultured Salinivenus sp. | reverse complement strand
AATCTTCGGCCCCCTCCTGCCCGTCATTCCCTACCAGTCGCTCGATGACGCCCTTCAGATCATCAACGAACGGCCGTCCCCCCTGTCGCTCTACGTGTTTTCTGAACGAGAAGCGACGGTCGACGCCGTACTGAATCGCACGACGGCGGGAAGCACCTGTGTGAACGAGGGCTTTCTCCACTTCCTCAACCCAAACCTGCCGTTCGGCGGGAAGGGCGAGAGCGGCATCGGCCGCGCCCACGGCCTCCGGAGCTTCAAGGCGTTCTCCAATGAGCGCTCCGTGCTCCGTCGCACCTACGGCTCCGACCTCCTCAAAACCCTCTACCCTCCGTACAGCCGCCTCACGACCCGCATGGCCGACTGGGTCCTGCGCTTCTTTTGATCAGCCGCCTTTTGGCCTTCACGCGTCGAGCGCGGCCAGCAACCGATCGTAATCGGCGTCGGTGAGTTTCTGCTGCTCGCGGAGCCGATCGAGGGCCCGGCGGACCGCCTCAACATCCGTTTCGGGGTCTGAATCGGTGTCGGGCCCGGCGAACTCTACATCCTTCAGCATGGCGGTATGAAGAAAGTCGGCGACGTACTCGGCTGCATCCGGGGTCCCGGAAAAATCCATCGTGAGGTCGAAGGTGGCCCGTCCCCGATTCACTTTTAAATCCACCTTCTTCCCCCCGAGTCCAAACCATCGGCTTGCCGCCTCCACCCCCACGAGGTCCTGGTACCGAACCGTCTGGACGGACTGGAAGTCGTTGTTCTGAAAGACAAAGCGGTCGGGGGCAAAGACAGCGCCGTCGCTCCCTGTGCCACTGAGCGTCGCGTCGTACAGGGCAAGCACATCGGCCCGATCCACGTCACCCGCGTAGTCCGATAGCGCGTTCTGAACCTTCGACGTCGGCACATTAGGCGCCACGTAGAGCCCCATTTGCGGCGCGTGGGGCAGTCGCTCGCGGACAAGGTCAGCAATCGTCATAGACCCAACATGATTTGAAAACTGCCCGCGAATGCGCTTCACAGAGCGCCCGCCCAATGCCTACCGCCTTCAGTTACCAGCATACGCTCAACTGGCAGCGAAAAAGGAAAACACTACGGAGCCGACGCCATCGAGGTCGCCTCAAAAAACGCACTCGTCGTCTCGAGCACACCGCCGAAGAAGACGCCTAGTACGAGCAACGCGGCCGCGCACACCACGAGCGTGCCAAGTGCGCCGGGCGTTGCCTGCGGGAGCGCCGCCTCCGTAAAGCCCTCCGTCTCCACGTCCTCGGCGGTCTGCATCCAGAAGACGTACACGACGCGAAGGTAGTAGTACGAGCTCACTGCGCTCATCAGCACGCCCAGAATGACAAGCCAGATCAATCCAGCCTCCACTGCGGGGGCAAACACCGCATACTTGCCGATAAACCCGCCGAGTGGCGGAAAGCCGATCAAGCTAAACATGAAGACGCTCATCGTAGCCGCAACGACGGGCCGCTGGTTTCCAATGCCGGCAAGCGAGGAAAGCGTCTGCTCGCGGCCCTGCTTCTCGTCCCACTCCAGCAGACCCATCACACCAAACGCTCCGA
>CAZTDC010000762.1:0-1559 GCA_964612165.1 uncultured Salinivenus sp. | reverse complement strand
TCTCCCTCAAACCCGAGCATTTAGGACCAACGCCGGAACCAGAGCCAGAGCCAGAGCCCGAACCCGAACCACAGCCCGAACCCGAACCACAGCCAGAGCCAGAACCACAGCCCGAACCCGAACCAATCCACAATTGTCCTATCTGTGACACCGAGACGACAGAGCAACTCTGTCCGACATGTGGCCACAAACTTGGAGAGCCTACGGACGAACCGACAACACCGGGTGACGGGGGAGAGTGCCCAACGTGTGGTACGGTAACCACGGAGTCGTTCTGTCCGACGTGTGGTCACGAATTCAAGTCTGACCACGGGGGGGGACCCCGAGAGACAAGCAACAAATCCTGTCCGATCTGCGGGACCGAGACGAGCGGGGCCCTGTGTCCTACTTGCGGACACGATATGGCACCCCGCTGTCCAGTATGTGATACAGTCGGTGACCCTCATGACGACTACTGTGACACCTGCGGTCGAGAGCTTCGCAACCAGATTAACTAGACAACTTTACGGGCATCACAAAATAGATAAGACGATTTTTGTCGTTAGTCTCACTGGAGGTGAACGTTCCGTAATAATTATTATTAGCTCTACATGCTTCACCGGCTCCGAGAACCGCCTTTAGCACTCGGCATAGATTGCCACCTGACAGTATTCAAGATTGATTAGTACACTTCCCAGAAGAGGCGTTCGACCGTCTCCCGATTACCCAAAGCCATACTTAGGATCGTCGTATATACACATAATGATAATAATGGTCATGCGGCACCATCGACGAGGAACATGACCCCGTCCTACTGATAACAGTAATGCAAAGTCGTGTTCTGCTGGCCTCCTCGTGGTAGTCCCCACTCCTGAATTGAAGCGAGGGGAGCATAGCCGGAACAGTCGGCGGCTACTACGACAGGCGCCGAAAAACAGTTCGACAATCGGGTGATGACGGATTCCCATCGTTCGCGGACCCGTACACGGTACAGTTCCTCACCTACTGTGTCGAGGCACAGCTGTCGAATCTTCGGATGTACGCCAAACTTGACGATACGGCGGGGGAGCAACTCGACGCGCTCCCTGAAGAGTTGGACGACCATCGACTGGCGTTCGCATACCCGGAGTGATACAGTCGCGACATCCGCCAGTACTACGGGATCGGCACCCAGATCAAACTGCCACAATCCCTAGAACCCGGCCTCAGATCCTTTCAAGCTGACAGAACAGGCAAGGAACTCGTGACTTGGCTGAGCAGTCACTACCTCGCATCGTACCTGTGGCTGGCAGACGAGTGGTACGATACCATGGCTATATTATCACTCACGGAACTGGGCCGGTCGACTGGCGGTCCAAGCTTTCAG
Source organism: uncultured Salinivenus sp. (assembly GCA_964612165.1). Classification (GTDB taxonomy): domain Bacteria; phylum Bacteroidota; class Rhodothermia; order Rhodothermales; family Salinibacteraceae; genus Salinibacter. The sequence continues at coordinate 214 of CAZTDC010000762.1, read as the reverse complement.
CCCACGGACGTACCATGATATGCGAGCAGTCGTTCCAGATGTTAATCGGTGACACGGTGGCTCATCGGGGAGCTCTCGTGAGGTGGACTGCTCTCGAAAGTCGTAACGGAACTCGCTGAACGGGAGGGGCTCAGCGTTGCGTTCACCGATAGCGAATCCACGTAACCGGTTGGGTAGTCGTTTTGGCGGCTACAAGATTCTCTATAGGCATCAG
>CAZTDC010000761.1:0-1561 GCA_964612165.1 uncultured Salinivenus sp. | reverse complement strand
GCAGGCGCTCCAGGAGGTCGGGGAGCGGCAGCGTCTCCCGCACGACCAGAATTTCGCGCGCAATCTCCTCGAGCGACACGTCGTGCTCCTCCTGCGCCGCGTGCAACAGCATCTCGTCCTTGAGGACGTACCCGGTCACGTCGTCGGGGGTCTCGTCGTAGACCGGGATGCGGGAGAAGCGGAACTCGTCGTGTTCGTCGACGACCTCGCCGATGGTTTGGCTCTCGGGCAGGTCGAAGACGACGGTGCGCGGGGTCATCACGTCCTTTACTCGGAGGGAGTTAAAGCGGAACAGGTTGCGCAGGATGCGCGATTCCTTTTCCTCGAAGACGCCCTCCTCTTCGCCCAGCTCGGCCATGGCGGTGAATTCTTCCCGGCTGAAGGCCGCCTCGTCCTCGTCCTGCGACAGCAGGTACGTGAGCACCTTCGACAGCTTCACGAGGGGCCACATGGCCCAGATGGTGGGCACGAGGAGCCGAACGACCACCGGGGCAATCGTTCTCCAGTACACTGCGCCCAGCGTTTTGGGAATAATCTCGGAGAAGACGAGAATCAGCAGCGTGAGCACCCCGGCGATGATTCCCGCATACGCTTCCCCAAACACGACGGCGCCCTGCGCACCGGCGCCTGTGGCCCCCACCGTGTGGGCGATCGTATTGAGGCTGAGGATGGCCGAGAGGGGCCGATCGATGTCCTCCTTCATGTCGTGCAGGCGCTCGCCGACCGGATCGCCCTCTCGTTCGAGGGCGGCGACGTACGAGGGGGTCACGCTCAGCAGCACCGCCTCCATGACGGAGCACATAAAGGAGACGCCGAGCGCCAGCGCAACGTATAAAAGGAGTAAACCCATTCGGGGTGGAAGAGAAAGCTGGGCAACAACCAGTACACGGGACGGAGGAGGCGGGGACTCGCGCCACGGTTTCAATCTGCCCGCACGGGACCGTCCCGTCCAGGGAGAGCGAGATTGCGTATTACGTACAGATCACGGACGCGAATGCACACGCCTCGCGATCGGTTTCTTGAACCGCCTTCATGCCCCGATAAACGAGGGAACCGTCCCAAAATTTCAACAACGGGACCTGTACGTACGGTGCTTGGCGGCTTGGGTTTTGCGAAGGCCGTATGTGGGCGTCGAGCAATTTGCATTGGGGGAGTGTCAGGTCCGAGGTGGGCAAGAAATACAATTGCGTCGAAAAGGAGACACCGAGTCGGGGCCGAGTAATCGGAGTCAGTGATGCACATCCTGCTGCTTCTCAGGATGAAGCGTTAGGCGATTCGTCGAGCGGAGCCACCGGGCCGTCCAGCCCGAGCGCGGTGCTAAGGGTACGGCCCGCGGCGAGCAGGGCGGCGTCCTGGCCCCGCCGGGCGTGCACCTGCAGGCCGATGGGCAATCCGTTGTCGGCCCGGCCCGCTGGGAGGGTCAGGATGGGGTGGCCCGTGACGGCCGTCGCGCAGTTGTAGACGGCAAACGGGAGGGCGTAGGGCACCGAGACGCCGTCGAGGCACAGGTCGGCGCCGGTGCGGCAGTGCGGGAACGCCGGGATGGAGGCGGCGGGCGTGA
>CAZTDC010000760.1:0-1568 GCA_964612165.1 uncultured Salinivenus sp. | reverse complement strand
GGCCGTGACGCGGTAGTAGTACCTCGTGCCGTACGTGACGCTCGCATCGGTGTAGCCGGTCTGGCCGGCCGGGACCGCGGCCAGGGCGCTGAGAGTGGACGGATCGGTCGACGGGTCGATGGGCGCGGTGTCGCGGTAAATTCTATACTCGTCGAGGTCGTTGGCCCCGACGCCCCTCCAGTCGAGGCGCACACTGTCGGGAAAAACCGTCGACGTCAGCGAGTCGGGCGGGATTGGCGAGACGAGCTTGCCTCCACCAAAGAGGGTCCAGACCGCCCCCCGATCGGTCCCCCCGTCGTCGTCCCTCGGGGCCCCCGTAGTAAGATCGACAATGCCGCTTCCGTCCAGGTCGCCGAGGCGGGTGATCGAACCTCCAAAACCGTCGCCCGAGTCGAGCGTGCCGCCGAAGCCTCCGCTCGTGTCACCGATCTTTTCCTGGCTTGCCACCGTCCCGTCGGGATTAAGATAGAGCACCCAGACGATTCCGCCATTGCCCCCTGCCCCGACGGCAAGATCCGGCGTCCCATCTCCATTCAGGTCGCCAACCTCTTCGGCACTCCTTCCAAAACCACCGTTGAACGTACCGTCGAAGCCCCCCACGGTGTCGCTAATCTTTTGGTGACCGGCCACCGTCCCGTCGCCGTTGAGGGTAAGAATCCAGACGGCCCCGAGGTCGGTGCCGCCGTCGTCGTCCTGAGGGGCGCCGACAGCAAGCTCCGGGCGCCCGTCTCCCCCGAGATCCCCAATCCGGGCAACGGAACCTCCAAGTCGGTCCTCATCATCGAGCATGCCAGTAAAGTTTCCGGCAGTGTCACTAATTTTCTGTTCATCGGCGACGGTCCCGTCGGGATTGAGATCGAGAATCCATACCGAGCCTCGTTTTGTACCGCCGTCATCGCTCCAGTGGGCCCCGACGGCAATATTCTTCTGACCGTCCCCGTCTATGTCCCCAATATCGGCGAGCGATTGTCCAAAGCGGTCGCCCCGGCCGATGCTTCCCACGAGCCCCCCGGTCGTGTCGCTGATCTCCTGCTCCGTGGCCACCGTGCCATTCGCGTTGAGGTCGACAATCCAGATCTTTCCCTCGTTGTGATCGTTGGCCTCGCCTAGTTGAGCCCCCATCGCTACGTTGGTCTTTCCATTGCCGTCGAGATCCCCGAGGTGGGCCAGGGAGGCTCCAAAGCGGTATCCACTGAACCCGTCGTTTACCAGCGTCCCCCCGAAGCCCCCCTCCGTGTCGCTGATCTTCTGTTCCGTGGCCACGGTCCCGTCGGGATTGAGGTCGAAGATCCAGACGGCGCCACAGTTCTCACATCCATCGTCATCCGTCCATGCCCCAACGGCCAGATTGATCTGGCCGTCCCCGTCGAGGTCTCCGATCTGGGCTGCTGCATTTCCCAAGCGGTCCTCGTCGTCGAGCGTGCCGCCGAAGCCCCCGGCGGTGTCGCTGATCTTCTGCTCGCCCACGACCTGGGCTTGCGCCGGGCCGGAACTCATAAGCAGCACCAGCAGGACGCCGGCCACAGCACTGGCAAGAAGAAGCCGCAGGCCCACGGGACGCCGGCGAG
>CAZTDC010000759.1:0-1571 GCA_964612165.1 uncultured Salinivenus sp. | reverse complement strand
ACTACGACTTCTTCCACTGGCACCTGGAGTTTCCGGAGGTCTTCGGTGGGGCGCAAACGAACGGGAGTCCGGACGCGGACGGTGGCTTCGACGTGGTACTCGGCAACCCGCCGTGGGAGCGAATTAAACTACAGCAGAAGGAGTTTTTCGCCACGAAAGCGCCGGAAATTGCCGGGGCGCAGACGGCGTCGAAGCGAAAGGATATGATCGAGGCGCTCAAGGAGACCGGCGATCCGCTCTACGACGAGTACCAGCGGGCCGAGCACTTCAGCGAGGCGCTGAGCACCTACCTGCGGGAAAGCGGGCGCTACGACCTGTCGGCACATGGCGACATCAACACCTACCAGATCTTCGCTGGACTCGTGCGGCAGGTGGTGGATGGCGAGGGACGCGTCGGCGTCATCGTGCCCAGCGGCATCGCCACGGACTACTACACGCAGGACTACTTCAACGCGATCGTCGACAACCGGGAGCTGGTCAGCCTATTTGACTTTGAGAATCGCGATGAGATCTTCCACGGCGTCCATCGCAGCTACAAGTTCTGCCTGTTCACGCTGACAGGGCAGGGCGCGCCGGAGCGGGCAATCGACTTCGCCTTCTTCCTCACCCAGCCGGAGCAACTCTCCGAGGAGGACCGGCACTTCACGCTCACCCGCGAGGAGCTGTACACGATCAATCCGAACACGGGTACCTGCCCGACCTTCCGATCACAGCAGGACGCAGAGTTGACCAAACGGCTCTACGAGGCAGCGCCGGTGCTCATCAACGAGGCGGAGGGCGAGAATCCGTGGGGCGTTTCCTTCACAACGATGTTCCACATGTCAAACGACAGCGACCTCTTCCACGCGCGGGAGGAGCTGGAGGCGGAGGGGTTTGAGTTGCGGGGAAATCGGTTCGTGCGGGGCGAGGAAACGTATTTGCCGATGCATGAAGGGCGGCTTGGGCACCAATACAACCATCGATTCGCTATACAGCCGGGTGGTGACCTTCAAGAAGTTGAACTATCCGGTCTTAAGAATCCACGCTTCCTTCCGGAGCCGCAGTATTTCGTAAGAGCGGAAGAAGCGTTTGAACAACTTGCGACGCATGACCTGGACTGTAAGACAGGAATGCTTGGTCACAGGCGCGTCTCCCGGAATACAGACGAGCGGACCTCCATTGCCACTATTTTGCCGTATGGAGCCGCGTCCTACGGATGGATTCTCTCGCTGGGACCAGGAGCGATAGATCTCAGTCTCCTGGGGAGTGCCTACAACTCATTCGTGTTCGACTATCTTCTTCGGAATCAGCTCAGCCAACCGAGCATTCCTCAGACGACATTTGAGCAGTTGGCGGTTCCCGAACCCGGGCGATACACGCCGGAGTTGCTGGAGTACATCGTCCCTCGCGTACTGGAGCTGACGCACACGGCGTGGGACCTCGCGGCCTTCGCGGACGACGTGTGGAGCGAGTCCACAGGCGCCCTCCAGTCCGCCGTCGAGACGCAGTGGCAGGGCAACGTGCAGGCCACGGGCGATGGCCACCGCGGCGCCCAGCCGCCCGAGTGGGTCGAACGTTCTGATGAAGCCGAT
>CAZTDC010000758.1:0-1579 GCA_964612165.1 uncultured Salinivenus sp. | reverse complement strand
ACGGCGATCTGAGGGGCGTTTTTTGTTCCGGAGCACTTCTCTTTGTAAGGAAATGCGGAGCCTCCGGGCTGAAAAGTTTTTGGGAAGTCTGGACTTCTACCCGCCGGAAATTATAGAATTGAATTCGGCAAGCTACTGATTCGTTATAGCTTCCCCGCTCTTGAACCAAATCGCACTATCTGGAAGCATCGATATGGAGGAGTCGATGCCTCGCCTCATCAGCAGTGAGTGAATTTTTCCGATCTCAACTGCAGTGGTTCTAACTTCCAGAAACGGCGGTTGCCCCCCCTTCCGATTAGACAAGCATTTTGAGATGGGGAAAGAAACCTGGCAGCGGTTGAACGTTAAGCAGGAGAAAAGGATGTTTTCTCAGAACAAGAGATGCTCGGTTTCCAGTGACAATGGAGGAACAAAGAATGGGAATTAAACAGCTGAATCAAAAATGTCTAGAACGAATTATTTTAAAAGCGTGGCGAAGTATGTGAAAAGGTGCCAAGCTGTTTATACAATCGGTTGAAGGGTGCTGCAAAATTTGGAAAGTAAATCTTTTCTATTTTATTTTCTTAGACAAGCTTGGCTTCGGGTCCTCCGGCCACAGCTTGATGCCGCACCAAATTTTCGGACTGGATCGTTCTCCAGCACGTCTCTTTTTTGAAAGAGACCAGTCGAAGGGCTCGTGGGGAAATGGAAAGAGAGGTGTTCATCTTCTGGGATAGGTCCAACGCTCTTGCCAGATAATATTCTGCTGTCACTCATGTCCAAAATTACTCCCCTCTTCTTCCTAGCCGTTCTTCTCCCGTTTCTCGTTGCGGACCCTGCTCGGGCCCAATCGTCCCGCGCCGAGGCCTTCTATGTAAAGGTTGGACAAGGCGTATCGGACTATGCCGGAAGCGGTGGTGGAGGAGAAGGTTTCGCCGACTTCTTTGACTCCAGAAAGTTCACCGATGACGATAGACAGTACGCCTTCGTCTTTGAAGCGGGATACCGATTTTCTCCGTCGCTCTCTCTTGGACTGGGTTACCAGCTTGGCACTTACTACTTTATCGATATAGGTCCTATCGATCAAGGGAGCAAAACCTTCCAAACTATACAGATGTTCGGGCGGTACAAGCTGGGCGCCCGAGACTGGACCGTGTCCCCGTACGCCGACCTGGGAGTCAATGTGACTCCGGGTCTTGAGGGAACCGGGTTCGGTCCCTCTATCGGGGGCGGCCTCGACATCACTGTTGACAATCAGTTGTCGCTCTTCATTGAGTCACGGCTCAACCTTCTCTTTCCTGATGAAGCTCTCGAGGGGCTCGGGGGAGGCATTCCCTTCGATGTCCTGACCGTTTTCCCCGCGATCGGAGCAGAGTTCACGCTTCGCTAAAACTAGCGCCTTGCACTGGATTGACTAATTTCGTTCAGCGAGGCCCTACTTCTCTCGACAAATAGTCGCCCCGCTCCCTCCGGGCCCCAATCGCCTCCGCCGACAATCGGGCCACTCCCACTGCCCGTCGTCAGGACTCTTTTCCTCCACAGTTATACACCTCGCCCCGAACGTGTCCCTCCTGCACCCCTGTGCGAAGCACCGTATCTC
>CAZTDC010000757.1:0-1580 GCA_964612165.1 uncultured Salinivenus sp. | reverse complement strand
GCGGCACCGACCGCATGGCGTCGAGCACCGCGGGGTCCGACACGTCCCGCGCCGCAATCTGCTGCTCTACCATTCGAGCCCGGAGGGTCTCATACTTCCAGCTGGTGTCCGCGGGCGGAGCGGCGAGGAAAAGAGCACTCAGGACAACGGCAAGCATACCACCACGGGGCGTATCGGAGAATACTCGCATTGGGTTTAACGCACGCCCTGGACCGCGCGTTCACGGTGGAGGGGTTGTCGTCAACGTCGAACCCGGCAGAAGTCCGGTGCTGGTTTCCGTTCTGCGGAATGCAGGCAAAGCCACGTCTAATGCAGAGGAGCGGAGTCGCGTCTATTTCAGGGAGTCGAACCAGAGCCGGAAGGACCTGTTTTGAGACCACCCACTTCTATTCAAGAGGCAGAGCTTTTCTTGTGAACGATCTATTCTCCGACGACGAGCGCGACCGCATTACGACTGCAATCGAGGAGGCTGAGACGGCGTCGGGCGCCGAAATTGTGCCATACGTTGCGCTGCGGAGCGAGGAATATCCGGCCGTTCGATGGCGTGGGGGCGTGCTCGCGGCCCTGTGTGCGGCCGGGCTCCTGGGCCTGCTTCGGGCGTCGCCTTTCCCCGAACTGCCTTTCGTCTTGACCGACGACCTCCTTCTTACAACCATTCCCCTCTTCGGCCTCCTCGGGGCCTTTGCCGCCGGGAGCCTGCCCGCCTGCATTCGCCTCCTGACACCACCCCGCGAGGTGGACCGGGCCGTAGAGCGCCGGGCCCTGCAGGCCTTCGCCGAAGAAGAGGTGTTCGCCACCCGCGACCGCACCGGCATTCTCCTCTTCGTCTCGCTCCTGGAGCACCGCATCAAGGTGCTGGCGGACCGCGGTATCGACCGGCAGGTGGACGAAACGGCCTGGACCGACGTGACCGACCACATCCGTCGCGGCATCGAGGACGACCGGCTCACGCGCGGCCTGCTCGATGGCATCGAGTGCTGTGGGCGCCTGCTCGACGAGCATGGCGTCGAGGCCCGTCCCGACGGTGCAGATGAGCTCGCCGACCGGGTACGCACGAGCACGGACGACGAGTAGCCGCGGCTGGTCCGAACGGGCGAAACGGCCCGTTGCGGCCTCGTTCATCTCCCCTAAACAAATCTCGTCCGGTCCGATGTCTACTTTTTCCGTTTTTCTGGGCCTTTTTCTCGTCAGCCTGCTTCTGGTCGCAGTTACCCTCAGTGTGCTCGCCCTCTCGCTGCTGCTCGACAGCGGCTGCCTGCGGGTAGGGACGTTCCTGTTTGGGTGGTTTTTCCTGGCGCCAGTGACGGGGTTAATGCTGGCCGCCTCCTTCGCCATCGCGGCCGGTATGCAGGGCAATCTGAGCTCGGAAGCCGGGGTGGGGGGAACCCTCTTCATATTTGGCTACCCGATCATCGCGTTTTTCCTGTACCGGTACTTCGAGCGCCTGCCGGAAGAGGAGGTCGAAACGTGGAAAGACACCCTCACGAGCGGTGCATTGTTCGGCTTCGGGGCGGGCTCGGTGGGCAAGGCCGCCTCGGGGGTCGCGAGTTTTGGCGGAGTCGGGGGCGGCAGCTTCGGGG
>CAZTDC010000756.1:0-1583 GCA_964612165.1 uncultured Salinivenus sp. | reverse complement strand
GCGCTCGCGACCCCGCGAGTGGGAGGCAATCCACGAATACAACCCCGAGGTGTTGATTCTCGCGCCCTGTGGCTTCGGACTGGACCAGACCCGTGACGACCTCTCAGTGATGACCGAGCGCGAGGGCTGGGCGGAACTGTCGGCAGTCAAAAACGACCGCGTCTACGCTATCGACGGCCACCACTATATGAACCGGCCGGGGCCGCGCCTGGTCGAGTCACTGGCAGCGCTGGCGAGTGTCATCCATCCGGGCAGCGTTGACGCGCCAGCAGACGCAGTGACACGACTCCCAACAGCAGAACTGTCGGCCGGGGACTGAGTCAGGCGATATCCGAGCGGACGCGAAAGCGCTGGTAGTTGCCGTGAGAGAGGTCCAGCGAGCCAATCCACCAGTTCCAGCGCTCGACGAGGCCGTACTCCGCCGGGGCGTCGGCCAGATTCGAGACGAGCGTCTCGATGGTAAGTTCGTAGTCGAGTTCCGCCTCGATTCGCCCGGAATCTGCGAGGTCCCGCGCCTGCCGGGAGACCGCGCGACGGCCCTCCTCGCTGCTACAGAACTCGCTGTCGAGCCGTTCCACGAGTTGTTCCCGGTCCACACTGATTAGATATAGCTGCCCCTTTGTTAATCTGTCTGCGCCCGCAAGAAAAGCGAGAGTATACGCTGCGTTAGGCTTCTTGGACGATGACGGCACCGTGCATGCCGAGGCTCTGGTGCGGTGTGCAGTAGTACATGTTGTTGCCAGCCCCGTCGAACGTCTGGGAGAACGTCTCGTCGCTGCTTTCGACCGGGTCACCGCTGCCGAACTCGGTGTCGCTGCTGTCGGCGGAGACAACATTGTGTGCGCCGCCATTGCCGGTCCATTCCCACGTGACCTCTGTTCCGGGGGTCACGATGACTGCTGCCGGACTGAAGGCGAGGCCCTGGTCGCCAGCACCGACATCAACCGAAATCTCGTCAGAATCTGTCATATCCACTGCACTGCCATCGTAGCCGTTTGCTTCGTTGTCGCTGAGATACGAGTCAACGGGGCCCGGAACACTCGCGCCGCCGCTGCCACCACTGCCGCCATCGCCGTTGTCGCCGCCACTGGAACAGCCTGCAAGCGCTACTGTCGCTGCCGCTGTACCTGTTGCCGCAAGGAACGTACGTCGGGTAGTCTCTTTCGTCATAACATCAGGAGTTTAGTCCCTTGTATGTAAGAGTGTCCCGGTCTGTCCCAGAGTGTGGGAATGGAAGGTAGCATCTGTCGCTTGCCAAGGCTTCAGCTCGTCAGAATTGTGGCTGAGGGGAGTAAGCCCCCTTCTGTTTGTCGGCATTCGGCTGAGCACCCGAACCAGTATACGGGCTACCTTGTGGGTTCGGGCTTGCACCGGTGAGGGTTCGCCGTTCCAGCCGTTCTCTCTCTTGGGAGACTCGGAGAGTCTCACGTGGCAACGCCACGCTGCTCACGGCCCGACAAGCGGGCCGTTCGCCATTCCGGGCTGCGTAGCAGCCCGCGCCCTCGGCGGGTTAAATCCCCATTCCTTCGTAAGCGGATGCCTTTTGCGCGGGGTTGGCCCTCCCCATTGGTCGGAGATCGGGG
>CAZTDC010000755.1:0-1584 GCA_964612165.1 uncultured Salinivenus sp. | reverse complement strand
GAATAGCTCGAAATGCTCAGGCCCGACGGGACGGGCACGTCCACCGTCACGTTCGTCGCGTCAGCCGAGCCGTCGGTGTTCTCGATCGTGAAGGTGATGTCGGTCGTCGTCTGTCCGTCCGACTGAACTTCCGTCGAGCGGGTCGACGAGCTGAGGGCGAGGTCGACCGACTGTTCACCGGCCTTGGCCCAGGCGAGGCCGTTTGTTTCCCCAGACACCGCCACGACATCCAGCAGCCCGTTGCCCGTAAGGTCGGCCGCGTGCGGCTCGCCGCCTACCCTGTCATTCGAAATGACCTGTCGTCCGCCAAAGGTGTCGTTGCTTGCGAGCTGATTCTCATACCAGGCGGTTTTCTTCGAGAGGGAGGCCAAAACATCGGGATCGCCGTCGGCATCGAAATCCCCCACAAACGCGCCGTTGCGGCCGTTTCCCGCGTTGTCTTCGATTTTCCGCTCGCTGCCAAACGTTCCGTCCTCGTCGAGTCGATTCTCGTACCACGCGATGTCGCCGTCATCGTCAGCACCGGCCACCACATCTGGATCGCCATCGCCATCAAGGTCGCCGGTTGCGACGGAAATCGGATCATTGATCGCGCCGTCTCCAATTTTCTGGCCGGACGCGAAGGAGCCGTTTTCGTCGAGTTGATTCTCGTAGTAAAACACGTTGTTGTTTTCTCGGGGAGCAACGAGAATATCTTGGTCGCCATCCCCATTCAGATCGGCAATCGCGAGATTCCAGGAGCCACTTTTTCCAGTGATTCGGTTTGCCCCCCCAAACGAATCGTCGCCCTGATTCTCAAACCATTCCACCCCGGTATTGTACCCAACTGCGACAACGTCGAGATCGCCGTCACTGTCGAAGTCGGCCGCCTTTGCGTCGTGAGTCGACTTCATATTTGTCTTGATGTTGCGCGTCCCTCCAAATCCGTTCGAGGAGGCCGTCTCGTTGCGGTGCCAGGCGACGAGGTCGTCGCTGTAGGAGGTAAACAGCACGTCCGGGCGTTCGTCTCCGCCGAGATTGGCCGCATTAACGGCGGCCGGTGTGCCACTATGTGTGGACAACACTTGCTGGTCTCCAAATTCGTCACCGGTGTCAATTTTGTTTTCGAACCGAGACACAGAGTTGTCTGACCCCGACGCAGATAGGACTTCGAAGTCCCCATCGGCGTCCAGGTCCCCGGCGTCAACAGACTGAGGGTTTATGTTGTCGATCGGACGAGCCCCTCCAAACGCCCCGAAGGCATTGGACCGGAGCGCCATGAAGCTGTTTTTGGCCGTGACCGTCGTGCCGCCCGTGGTGACGGACACATCGACCGGTCCGCTCACGCCCGTTGGCACCGTCACGTACAGCACGTTGGTCTTCGCACTGTCAACAGTTGCGGACTGTCCCCCGAACGTGACGGTGTTGTTGGAGGCCGTGGCGTCGAAGCCGGTGCCCCAGATGCGCACGGCCGTGCCGGGCGTACCGCTTTCCGGACGCACGGTCGTGATCGTCTGGCCGACGGCCTCGCCCGCGCCGAGCCCGAACAAGGACAGGCAGGCCAGAAGAAGTGCAACTCGTATGGCCCAGTCTGTCCATTCATGC
>CAZTDC010000754.1:0-1590 GCA_964612165.1 uncultured Salinivenus sp. | reverse complement strand
GGCCACCTCGCCAACGAGTACGACAACATTTTCGTCGAAACCGGGCCGCTGCGGGCCGCACGCGGTGGCGTACTCGACTTTACGGATCGCTTCTCGTCGCTGAAGGAGGCCCGGAGCCTCTCGGATCACCTACCAGTGTTTGTGGACGTGCAATGGACCGACTCCGAGGCCCCGATCCCGTGACGTCAGTAAATCTCCCACATCGATCTCCTCCAGAAACGCACCTTTCCACCTTGATTCTCGCTGGCACCTCTCCTCATCTCTTACTATCCTGTAACGTTACAGGCTGCCCGACTCTTCCCTCCGGCCCGTGTTGGGGGACGAGGGAGCCTTCGCGTCCCGTCCACAATCAGAGGTGCCCACACCATGACCACCGACTCGCCCGACTCGTTTCGCCAAATTACTGAGGTCCTGTCCAAAAGTCTTGAGAAGGCCTTCAGGGAGGTGTGCCCGAAGCGGTACGGCGCTTCCCTTGAGCTCCGTCGGACCGAGACGCCGTCCAACCCTCAATCCGTCTTCTTCCGCATTGATGGCCCCCCCTCCATTTCTCTTGAGATTCAGGTTACCATCACCCACGTGGGGGGGAACGTGTACGACATCGCCACACAGGTGGAGGACGGACGCGTCCGTCGATTCACCTACAGCGAACCGGCCTCGTCCGGTTCGTCGCTCTCCATCGCTCCGTATCTCGGCAAAAAAATTGCCAACCACATCCTGGATGAGGTCGAACAGCGGCTCGGGAAGGAACTCCTCCGCAACCAGGTGGAAATGGAAACGGCGTAATCGTCAGGGGGGGTTGAGGCAAAGAGGGTCCCCGAATGCGCCGGTTTCCTTTTCGGCATACACCAATCCCGAGACGGTGAATCCGAACGGGCGCCGCAATATGACAGCACGTGTCGCCCGCTGCTGTCGCAGGGTTCTGCAAAACTGTGTATCATGTCGGACACGCCTTCCGAACCCCCACCGTGTCCGCCATGACCCAAACTGCTCCGTCCGTCCAGATTGTCGACGTTCTCGCCACCAGCCTCGTGGCCGTCCTCGAGTCGCTCTGCACTGAGCGATACGGCGGGCCCATTTCTCTGGAGCGCGTAGACGACTCTTCCCTCCCGCCCTCCACCGCCCGGTTCCACCTTCACCGCGTAAATGGCCCTGGATTGCAGGTCGACTTCTCGGTTCGTCACGTAGGGGGTACCGTGTACGACGTGCACGGGATAGTCGAGGACGGTCCCTCTCGCACCTTCACCTACAGCCTGCCCGAGGCGGCTCCGCTCTTCCTGCCCCGGGCCCCCCATCTAGCAGGCGAGGTCGCATCCTTTTTGCTCGACGCCTTGGAGCAGCGGGTTGGCAACGCCCTTCTTCGAAACGAACTCCGCGGTCGCCAGAGCGCTCCTCGCTCCGACCGTCCGCCCTCTCATCCATAATCGCTCAATAGGGGATCAACAAAAATGCCCGGCCCCACCCGTCTTCACGTAAAGCGGGTGCGAGGCCGGGCGTTGGCCGTGTCAATGTGGCGGGAGGATGCCGCCAGGGCGACTTAGCTACACCGCGAGTGGCCACAGTCCGCGCACTGCATGCAGCTTTCGACGTGGC
>CAZTDC010000753.1:0-1591 GCA_964612165.1 uncultured Salinivenus sp. | reverse complement strand
ACCTGCCCGACTATCCGGGGCCGGGCGCCGATCGGATCACCATCCATCACCTGCTCTCGCATCGGTCCGGCATTCCAAATTTTACGAGCTTCGAAGACTACCAGTCGCGCACCATGCGGCTGGAGTGGGACCCGGACTCGCTCGTATCCAAATTCGCAAATCGCGAGCTCGAGTTTGAGCCGGGGAGCCAGTGGAGCTACTCGAATTCGGGCTACTTCCTGCTCGGGGTAATCGCGCAGGAGGTGACGGGGCAGCACTACGCCAAGGCCCTTCGCGAGAAGGTGCTGGCGCCGCTTGACCTCGACGGCCCCATCGGCTACGCCTTCAACGATGAGGTGATTGGGCGAGAGGCGAGCGGCTACCAGCAGACCGTGTGGGGGTACCAGCGGGCAGAGTACATTGACTCGTCCGTGCCCCTCTCCGCCGGCATGCTCTACGCGACGCCCAAAGGCCTGCATCGCTGGACCCGCGCCCTGCACACGGGGGAGGTCCTGCCGGACTCGCTTTACGAGGCGATGACCACGCCCCACGCGGAGAATGGATACGGCTATGGCGTCATTGCTCAGACCGACACCATTGACGGAACGGCCGTGTCCACGGTGGCCCACGGCGGAGGCATCAACGGCTTTACGTCGTCCCTGCGATACGAAACGCCGGGCGACTACACCATCGTGGCGCTCGACAATACGATGAGCGAACACACCGGGCGCCTCGCCGAAGGCATTCGACAGCTGTTGTACGACGGAACGGTGCCGTCGCCCCAGCCCTCCGTCGCACGGGTCCTCTGGGACGTGGTGCAGGAACGGGGCGCGGCGGCCGCAACGGATCGGTATCAGACGTTGAAGGAGGAGCAGCCCGATGCCTACGAGTACGGCGCCTCCGAGCTCGTCCGGCTTGGGAATGCCCTCCGGGACAAGGACCGGGCCGAGCAGGCCGTCGGCATCTACGAGTTTGCACTCTCGATGGACTCGACGCTTGCGGACGCCCACGCCGGACTCGGGCTCGCCCAGAAGACACTGGGGAACCGGGAGGCCGCCGAGTCCCACCTGAAGGCGGCGCTCGACCAGAACCCAAAGCATTCAGAGGCAAAACAGGCCCTCCGGACGATGGGCGTCGAGGTCGAAACGAAGACGGTCGACCTCTCCCCCGACCTGCTTGAGCGATACACCGGCGTCTACGCGGCCAAGCAGCGACCCAGCTTCAAGATGACGGTCACCCGTCAGGGCGAGCAGCTCTACACCCGGGCCACGGGACAGTCGAAAATCAAGGTGGAGCCGCTTACCGAAACGCGGTTTGCCCCGACGGCGATCGACGCCCAGATCGAGTTCACCGTCACGGACGACGGATCCGTGCCCACACTGACGCTCTACCAGCGCGGACGAGAACTCGTCTTCGAGCGAACAACCGATGAGGACCAGTAGCTCACCAGATCTCTTTTCCAAGACCTGTCAGACAAAAATCCCCTACCATGCTGAACCGCACGATTGTTCTCTGCCTCGGACTCTGTTTCGCCATCAGCGCCACGTCGTCGCACGCCCAGCCCTTCGAACGCACGGTGCGCGACACGGTGTCGCTTACACCGGGCAGCGTG
>CAZTDC010000752.1:0-1594 GCA_964612165.1 uncultured Salinivenus sp. | reverse complement strand
AGGGGCGTCGCTTGCGTGCGGCGTCCCTTCTTCATTTCTTAGGGCACAGGGCGTGGAGAAACACCTGCTCGTCACCTGGCACTGACCGATTACGACGCAATGGCCTTTACGATTGGCGTTCCGCGTGAGACGGAAGACGGCGAGACACGCGTGAGTTTCGTTCCGGAGGTGGCGGAGCGGCTTCAGAAACTGCAGGATGACGCGGAAGTGATTGTCGAATCGGGGGCCGGGTCCGGTGCCTATCACGCCGACGCGGACTACGAGGCGGCGGGCTGCGAGGTCGTGGACCGGGAGGGGGTGTTTGACGCTGATCTCGTGACGAAGGTGGCGCCGCCCTCCGACGACGAAGTCGAGCTCCTGTCGGAGGGACAGGTGGTCATTGGGCTTCTCGATCCCCTGAATCAGCCCGAGACGGCACAGGCGCTGGCCGAGCGAGGGGTGACCACCCTCGCCATGGAACTCGTTCCCCGCATCTCGCGGGCGCAGAGCATGGATGCCCTCTCGGCCATGAGTTCGATTGGGGGCTACCGGGCCGTCATCCGTGCGGCCAATCAGTTGCCCAAGTTCTTCCCTCTGCTTACAACGGCGGCGGGAACCGTCAAGCCGGCGCGCGTCCTTGTCCTCGGGGCTGGCGTGGCCGGCCTTCAGGCCATCGCCACGGCCAAGCGCCTCGGTGCTCGTGTGTTTGGGTACGACATCCGCGAACCGACGCGGGAAGAGGTAGAAAGCCTCGGGGCGAAATTCGTGGAACTGGAGGTCGAGATCGATGCCGACCAGGACGAAAGCGGGTACGCCGAGGAGTTAGAAAAGGAGAAGCAGGAGCGCCAGCCCGATCTCTTAAAGCCGCACATTGCCGAGGCCAGCGTGGTGATCTCGACGGCGCTCATCCCGGGCCGGCCCGCGCCGCTGCTCATCAATGAGGAGGCGGTGGACGCCATGGACCCCGGTTCCGTGATCGTGGACCTCGCGGCCCCGAACGGGGGCAACTGCGCCCTTACGGAGACCGGGGAAACGGTTGTGGAGGACGAGGTACAGATCCACGGCCCCACAAACCTCCCCGCTGAGATGCCGGTGCACGCCAGCCAGCTCTACGCGAAGACCATCTCGTCGATGATCCAGGAGTTTGCTGAGGAAGGCACGTTCACGCCCGACTTCGACGACGACATCTTTGAGGGGGCCTGCCTCACGCACGATAGGGAGGTCCGAAACGACCGCGTCCGTGACCTGCTGGGGGGAAGTGAACCCGCAAAAGAAGAACATTGACCGGAGCGAAGGCACCGCGTTTCCTGATTCGTGAACCGTGATGCGTGAGGGAGGTCGTCCCGGTCATGGCGGTACCGTATCTTACGCATCACTCATCACGTATCACGTCTCGTGTGAGGAGACTCCCGTCTACCGAAGTGGTCTCAAACTGCTGTTCTCTTAGCAACCCAGACTGCCATGCTCAACAACGTCATCATTTTTGTTCTCGCGGCCTTCGTGGGCACTGAGATCCTGACGAAGGTGCCTCAGACGCTCCACACCCCGCTCATGTCGGGGGCCAACGCCATCAGCGGCATCACGATCGTCGGGGCGCTCGTGGCGGCGGGCATGA
>CAZTDC010000751.1:0-1598 GCA_964612165.1 uncultured Salinivenus sp. | reverse complement strand
ACGGCCCCAGGAGGCCCGCTGCGGTCGGATTATCAGCCCCAACCGTCGTTTCGAGGGTGGCGAGGCGCTCCTTGATGGCCTCGTTCTCGGCCTTCAATTCTGTGATCTGCGCCCGCTGAGCTTCGATTTGGGCCTGCTGCTCTTGGAGTCCCTTCAGCAATACGGATGTGAACTTGGGATACGCCAGCGACAGGTAGCCACTATTCTTTTTTGTCACGAGGGACGGGAACTCCTTGCGTACGTCCTGTGCGATGAGGCCGAGTTGCTCCCCACTCGGATGGGTGTTCTGATTCTTGAATTCGTAGTGCACCGGCCGGATTTCCCCCAGCTTTTGAAGGATGTCTGCTCCGAGTGGGCGGATGTCCGTCTTTAGACGACGGTCGGAGAAGGTATCGTGGCTCGACGCGGTGGCATTTCCGCTCTCATCAACCGTAAAAGCGTCGCCAACAGTACAGACGCCAGTGCTCTTGTCATAAGTACCGTTCCCGATCACAAACAGGGTATTGTCATCCGAAGTGTTAGTATTGTTGCACTCACCAATTGAAAGGGAATAAGGGGTGTCAGCTTGCGTACCGGCGCCCATCGCTGTGGATGCGTAGGCGTTGGCGTCCGTCTCCCTGTTCACCGCCAGCGCGGCGACATCCCCGGCTTCCGCTTTCGATCCCAGGGCGGTTGCACTCGATCCAGTTGCGTCCACGGCCTGGCCAATCGCCACGGCCTGCGTACCGCTCGCCTTAGCATTCTTACCCATCGCCACAGCCTCCACGTTGCTTGCACTGACGTCTAAACCAGCGGCGAAGGACTTTTTGCCGCTCGCAGTTACGTTCTCACCAAACGCAGCGGAGTGCTCGCCGACGTTGGTGTTATCCCACTGGTTTCCACCGACCTGTCCGGCGCGGAATGCCGCCTTGCTCGGGTACCACATCATCCGGGTACCGGACCCGGAGGCTGGGATGGAGCCCGTCCCGAGCGACCCGTTCACGAGGAGACCGGCGTCCTGGTCGAGGACCAGCGCGTCGGACCGATTGTCACAGGAGGCCGAACCCAGGCTTCCTTTCCCGACAACGAAAAGGCTATTGTCCGCAGTCATATTGGCGTTGTTGCACTTACCGATCGAGAGGGACCCGTCGGTGTAGGCGTCTGTACGGTTGCCCATCGCGGTGGCGTTCCTCCCGGTGGCGTCCGTACGTCTATTAATCGCCACCGCGTAACTTCCGCTGGCGGTCGTCCCTAGGCCCATTGCCGTGGCCCCAAAGCCGCTAGCCTTCGTATTTGAGCCGAACGCGACAGAGTAACTGCCCACACTAGAGGCGTCCCAGTACGAACTTCCATTAACACCCGGTGTTAAGAAACCTCCACTGTTATCATGCACGCGCCCAGCTCGCAAGGCAGCCCTTGCTGGGTACCACATCAGTCGCGTGCCGGCGCCGGTGGCCGGAATCGAGTCGTTCTCGGTGCCGGTGTTGAGGTATGTGCCGGGGGCAAGGAGGCTGCCGTTGTGGTTCACCTCCAGGGTCGTGTCCGGCGGCGACTCGCCGTTGAGGATGGAGGTGACGGCCGTCGGGTGCTGGGCCTGGGTGGTGTTGGAGAGAACTCCG
>CAZTDC010000750.1:0-1600 GCA_964612165.1 uncultured Salinivenus sp. | reverse complement strand
CCCCACGGATCCGACGGGGCACCGCCCCGAGAGTCCGTGCCGCCCCGCGAGGACGAGATCACGCTGATGGAACTGCTCGTTATGCTGAGCCGGGGACGCGGGTTAATCGTCCTGTCGGTCGTCGGAATGGGCCTTTTCGGCGTGCTTTACTCGGTGGCGACGCCGTCGGAGTACACCGCCGAGTCGAAGGTCATCCGTGAAGCCGGAGAAGGAGGGGGAGGTGGGGGACTTCCAGGCGGTCTTGGGAGCATCTCGCAGGGGCTTGGAATTGACATTGGAGGGGGCAGCGTGGGGCTTACGCCGGGGTCCTACCCCGAAATCGCGACGAGCCGCGAGGTGCGCCTGGCCGTGGCGCGAGACACATTCCGTTTTCCGTCGACGGGAACGCGAGAGACGTTTGTCGAGCACATGAACAGGCCCCCAAGTGTGATGGA
The DNA here is from genome assembly GCA_964612165.1 of uncultured Salinivenus sp. Lineage (GTDB taxonomy): Bacteria > Bacteroidota > Rhodothermia > Rhodothermales > Salinibacteraceae > Salinibacter. The sequence continues at coordinate 1,166 of CAZTDC010000750.1, read as the reverse complement.
TCAGGTCCTGGGGTTTACGGTGTATCTGCCGTGGACTTTGAAATCGGCGGTTGGCACTGCAATCCGTGGCGAAGAAAAGCGACCGGCGGGGACCGACAGCACGGGAGCAGTGATCTATCCGACTGAAGAGGAAGAGATTGCGATACGGGCATTGGGGGGGATGGTGTCGGCGTCGGTCGCCTCGTCTGGGGCCTTAGAGGAGGGGAGCGGCCTCATGACGATTTCGATCTCGTCGGGGGACCCCACGCTGGCGGCCCGTCTGAATGACCGTTTCATCGAACATCTCCGGACCCGGGTCCGCGAGCTCCGGACCGAAAACACCCGCAAAAGCCTCCGATTCATCGAAGAACGGTTCGAGGAGGTTGACCAGGAGCTTGACGCCGCGGAGGATCGGCTCGCGCGGTTCCTTGAACGGAATCGAAGTGTGCTGGCCGGGGGAAACGAACCGCAGCTCGACTTCCGGCGGGAGCGGCTCCGCCGAGAGGTTCGATTTAAAGAGCAGCTCTACAGCCAGCTGCAGGAGCAGGTGACCCAGACGCGCCTCAAGCTCCAGAAAGAGCAGCCGGTCGTGACGATTGCGGAGCGGCCGACGCCCCCCACGCAGGCGAGTGCTCCCAACCGGACGCTCAATGTTGTGCTCGCGCTTTTTCTAGGAGGTCTTTTCGGCGTGGGGGCTACGTTCCTTCGATCGTCGCTTCGCAACCGGGAAGATGAGGAGGAAGGGCAGAAACAGATTCGTGAAGTCCGACGGTCCTGGACGCCTTCAGGGATCGTGAAAGGCGTGCGGGACGAGCTTGGGATCGAGGAGAAGGATGGAGAGCTCATGCGCGAAAAATAACCTGTGGACTTACCGATCCGTGAAGAAATGCATGAAGACCGTTTCTGCTCATGTGAGGCTCGGTCCTCCGTTCACCGGCGAACCCGTTCAGAGACTTTTGCACGGATCGGTATGGATCCGTGATCGAATCCTTTCGACAAGGGGACTGGCTCCTTGGTCCCACCGACAATCGTACCTGTTGGCATCGAGTCCTCGCCTCAGTGGTACTTGGGGTCATTGCACTATCGAATGCGTCGTACGGATGCGAATGATCGCATCCGTAGATGGCAGATTCGACTTCTGGCGTTCCTGAGGGGGCATTTTTGGAATTCGAATCTGGTTAGGGGGC
>CAZTDC010000749.1:0-1602 GCA_964612165.1 uncultured Salinivenus sp. | reverse complement strand
TCATGGCCGACTACGTGCCCGGCATTCACTACCCGCAGGTCCAGATGCAGTCCGGGACCACCGGCATCAATCAGATTCGCATCTACAACCCCGTCAAGCAGGGCAAGGAGCACGACCCGGATGGCACCTTCATTCGCCGCTGGGTGCCCGAGCTCGCACACCTAGAAACCGATGCGTACGTCCACGAGCCCTGGCGCATGTCGCCCATCGAGCAGCGGGCCGCCGGGTGTGTGATTGGAGAGGACTACCCCGAACGCATCGTCGACCACCTGGAGGCCTACCACCACGCGCAGGACGCGATTCGGAATCTCCGCGAGCGCCCCGACGTGCAGCGCCAGGCCGAGGTTATTCTTGAGCGTCACGGCAGCCGGCGCAGGGGATAGGCACGCCAGTCGTCAATGCCCTGCGCTGATCGCATCCTCGCCCCCACTGGACGAGTCCTGCCTCTCCGCGAGATAATCGCCCGCTCCGTTCATGCTCCCATACCCTCATTCTCTCGTGCTTTCGGAGCGGGAGTCAAAGGCGGAGGCAACTGAGCCGCCGCTCGTTCAATCGAGATGTCAGCATCCGATGGCCGTTTTAGCCACCCTGTACCGTGGCCCACGCCAGCAGGCCCCAGCCCACGATGAAGGCCACGCCCCCGAACGGCGTGATGGCCCCCAGCCACGACGTATCGGTGAGCACGAGCAGGTACAGGCTGCCCGAGAAGATCAGAGTGCCGGCGATGAAGCAGTAGCCGGCCCCGTGGACGGCGGCGCCCCATCCCTGTGCCGCCGCCCAGCCCACCACGAGCAGGCCCAGGGCGTGGTACATCTGGTAGGACACTGCTGTGCGAAACGTCTCCAGCCGGTCCGGCGACACGCGGTCTTCGAGGCCGTGCGCGCCGAACGCGCCGGCGGCGACGGCGAGACCGGCCAGAACAGCGCCCGTGGCAAGAAAAAATCGCGTCATGGGAAAGGGGGGCTTTTCAGGGTGTGTGAAAGAGGATGATGGGGAGAAACGGGGTCAGTTCTCCTTCTCGCGGAGAAAGGGAACGAAGCGGACCGGGGCGAGGGACCGTTTGGAGACGTCCCCGTCTTCCGACTTCGTGACGAGGGTAAGCTGTTGCGTGCGGCCGGTGGGGCCGACCGGCACGATCATACGCCCCCCGTTGGCGAGTTGGTCGATGAGCGGGGGCGGGATCTCTTCGGGCGCCGCCGTCACCACGATGATGTCGAAGGGGGCGCGGGCGGGCCAGCCCTTGTAGCCGTCCCCCGTTCGCACCGCAACGTTGTCGTACCCGAGCGTGTCGAGGCGCGTCCGGGCCGTTCGGGCGAGCTCCGGCACAATCTCGATGGTGAACACCGAATCGACGATCGTGGCCAGGACCGCCGCTTGGTAGCCAGATCCGGTGCCAATTTCGAGCACGCGATCCGAGGGGGCAGGTTGAACTAGCTCCGTCATCCGGGCCACGATGTAGGGCTGCGAGATGGTCTGGTCGTGGCCGATGGGAAGGGGCCGGTCCGAGTATGCGAGCTCGGGCGGATGATTGGGGGCAAACCGGTGGCGCGGCACCGACCGCATGGCGTCGAGCACCGCGGGGTCCGACACGTCCCGCGCCGC
>CAZTDC010000748.1:0-1602 GCA_964612165.1 uncultured Salinivenus sp. | reverse complement strand
GGCGTTGAGGCCGTTCGGCGGCCGCATGACGCCGAGGCAGTTGGGTCCGACAATTCGGATGTCGTGCTCGCGGGCCGCGTCTTTAATCTCGCGCTCCAGCTCGGCCCCTTCCTCCCCCACCTCACGGAAGCCGGCAGACACAATGATGAGGCCTTCCACACCCGCTTTCCCACACTCCTTGACGATTCCCGGGACCGTGGGCGCAGGGGTCGCGATGACGGCCAGATCCACGTCCGCCTCCACTTGATCGATGTCCTCATAGGCCTCAATGCCCAAGACGCTGTCGCGCTTCGGATTGATGGGAAAGATGGTGCCGCCCCACGGATTGCTCACCAGATTCCAGAGGAGCGTGCGACCGACGCTGCCGGGCTCTTCGCTCGCCCCGATCACCGCTACATTGTCGGGGTTGAAGATGGCGTCCAGGGGCTGCCGCCGAGACGAAACGAGGTCGTAGGACGGATCGCTCGTGGGGGTCGTGTCGGGCTGCGGCTCAACTGATTCAGCCATGCGGGTTGAAATATTTACCTGAGGACGAACGGCGGTGATTTCAGCTAAATGAGCTATCGGCGCAGAGGCAAACGGGCAAGAGAGCGTTTAGAGTCACTGTCCACAAGATCACAAGCCCCGTTCTACTAAAGCCAGAGCGAAGCTCTTAAGGAACTGTCGCGAACAACACGGTGACCCTTTACTGTCGAGTGCGCCCCGGATTGGACGTATTTTTAGATTCTGGCACAGGTCTTGATCGTAGACTTTATCGAAGCCGAGATGAATTGCCTGATCACCGAATTCTCCTCCAGATCCTCTACTCTGTTATGCAGTCTGACGCACTCACCCTTTCTCGAGATGCCCGCGAAAAACATCCGTACCGCAGTCTTCAGGCTGCCATGTTGCTTCAAAGTTTCCGTGATGCCGTCGCTAAGGCCTCTACGACGGACGAATCGTCTGACCGGACCCGGACCAGCGCCGGCCGGTCCAGGGCGACTAACGGCACCTTCAACCGGCAGGTGCTCAAATCGAGTAATCAGCCTCTAAAGACAAATCGATCCTAGGAGATTGGAATCCTGAGGTTACCCAGGTTACAGAATAGTCCGGCTAGTATCCCACACAAAATGTCTCCTGAAGACCACGGTCCGCATTTCGCCCATTCAGGTGAAGGACTTCCGGTCTCCTCCCTTCAGTAGAACAAGTCTTCCATCTCCTCATCCGGATCCGTTTCCCCGTCGGTGCTCCCGGCGGCTGCCGGGTGGTTGCGGAGTGCATCGTAGAAGTCCTGGTCGTAGGTCCGCGTCTTCACGACAATCGGCATGGGCACCGCGTGGCCCAGCAGGAGCGCCTGCTGCTTTGCATCGAGGGACGCTAGAATCTCACGCAGCGACGACGCATCACTCGTGCCCACGAGAGCTGCCCCAATGTCCTTGTCGTCGCTCAGCTTCGACACCATCTTGGTGCCGATCTGGCTCAGCACCTCCTCGTCGATCGCGCTCGGCCGTTGGTCCACCACGAGCAGGCTCACGAAGAACTTCCGCATCTCGCGCGCAATCTTGCCAAACGGCGTCTCGTGGGCGATGTCCGGCGACAGAAATTTGTGCGCCTCCTCAATCG
>CAZTDC010000747.1:0-1606 GCA_964612165.1 uncultured Salinivenus sp. | reverse complement strand
GCGGCCCCGTCGCTGTCGCGGTCCGGCGTGCCAGCCTCCGCGGGCGGCGTTCCGTCCATGAGGCGCTCGATGGCGGCGGTGGAAGTACGCCCCCAGCGCCGCCGCTCCGGGCCGGTGTAGAGCTCCACGTACGCCGTGGCCACCGCCGAGGGCCAGTCGTCCGGCGAGCCCGCCTCGGTGAGCGCCCGAATCAAGGCGAACGTCATCTGCGTATCGTCGGTCCACTGGCCGGCGTCGAGGTCCCCGCGCTGATCGTCGTCGCGGTACTCCTTGATGCCTTTATAATAGGTGCGCACGTTCTGGTGGCTCAGGCCCTCGATGGGCATGCCGAGGGCATCGCCCACGGCGGTTCCCATCAGGGCACCCACAATGCGATCATCGAAACTGCTCATGGTGGATCTAAACTGCGAGGCAGACGGATGCAGCACGAAGGTAGCGAATCGACACGTCAATCGCTATGTTCGTGGGCGAATGGCATCTTCACTTGTGCTCGTCTCGCTCTATGGACTGGCTCGCCGGCACCTGGGCCGTTTTCCGAAAAGACCTGCGCATCGAACTGCGCAATCGGTACGGCATCAACGCGCTGCTGCTCTTCGTCCTGGGGGCGCTGCTGCTGGTCCTGTTCGCGGTGGGGCCGCAGCCGCTGAGCGCTCGCGTGCAGTCGGCCCTCCTGTGGATCGTGATGCTCTTCGCCGCCTCGATTGGGCTGGGCCGGTCGTTCGTGGCCGAGCAGGAGGGCGGGACGGTGCTCTTGCTCCGGCTCAACACGCGCCCCAGCATGGTTTTCGTCGGGAAGCTGCTCTTTAACCTCCTCCTGGTCGGGGGGCTCACCCTGCTGGCGACGGGGGCGTTCGTCTTCCTGCTCGACATTTCGGTCCGCCTGCCGAGCCTGCTCGCCACCACCCTTGCCCTGGGCACCCTCGGCCTCGCCGGAGCCACCACGCTCCTCGCCGCCCTCGTGGCGCGGGCCGCGCGACAGGGGCCGCTCCTTCCCGTCCTCCTCCTCCCCCTCCTGGTCCCCCTCCTCGTCTCCGGCACCAGTGCCACGCGCAAAGCGTTCGTGGGCGAGCCCTGGCTCCAGGCGCAGGACGAGCTGCTCACGCTGGTCGGCTTTGCCGGGGCTACCCTCTCCGCCGCCGTGGTGTTGTTTGATTATGTGTGGGAGGAATGAGTCTCAACCGTCCGATGACGCCTCCGTGCTTCTTTCCGACCGGCAGTGATGCGTGATCCGTGAATCGTGATGGATGCTTGACAGACAGCGCGGATCACGCATCACGTTTCACGCCTCACTCTCGGTTTGAACCTTGAGCGAATTCAAAACCCCCGGGGAAAGCGCCTCCGCGGCTCGGCGTACAGAGATGTCCGTTCCTACGAACCGTCTCATTGCGCGATGTCCGCCCCCGCCACGCCCATTGTGAATCGTCGCCTGTACCGCCTCGTGCGGGCGGCGGTGATCCTCGTGCTCACCGGCGTGATCGTTGCCGGCTTCCTGGGCGCCATTCCGGAGCTGGACATCCTGGAGCAGTCGGCCCGCAACCTCTACTTCCACGTACCCATGTGGTTTACGCTGATGGGGGCCACGATCGTCTCGGCGTACCACTCGCTC
>CAZTDC010000746.1:0-1610 GCA_964612165.1 uncultured Salinivenus sp. | reverse complement strand
TCGCTCTGGACGGCAGCGGAAGTGATACGGAGGACGGATCCCTCTCCGGCTCTGCCCTGAAGTGGCGAACCGCAGCCGGTGACTCACTGGGCATTGGCGAGACGATCGACATCGCCGCTGTTAACTTCTCCCTCGGGAAGCAGACAATTGAACTCGTGGCTACCGATTCGGTCGGCGCGGCTGACACCGCGTCGGTGTCGATCCAGGTTTCCCTGAGCAACGACCCGTCTCTCCTCGCCAGCGCCTCGGCCCTTGTCGAGTCGGATAGTCTCGTAGGCTTCGGTTCGACGGGCATAAACATCGACTTCGACAGCACCAGCGGTGCCTCGACGGTCACCGCCGAACTCTACGATAGCGCGCCGGTCGGGGCCGGCGGCATTCCCGAAAGCAACGTCAGCCATTACCGGGTGCTGATTGATGAGCAAGATGGGCTCACCGTCGGCCCGGAAACCACCCTGCGCTTCGAAACGGACACGCTCAGCGGCATCGGCGACCCAACGAAGGTGCAGATCTACCAGCGCTCCGCTCCCAGCAACGGCCCGTTTGCCGCGCTCGACACGCAGGTCGACAGCATGGGTACTCCTTCGGACCCATCAGATGACGAAATCTACGCTACTACCGATAAGTTCGGCGAGTTTGTGCTCGCCAGCGACTCGGAGCCGCTGCCGGTGGAGCTGGCGAGCTTTGAGGCCAACCTCGACAGCGAGGACGCAGTCCGCCTCATCTGGACCACCGCTAGCGAGACCGGCAACGCTGGATTCGAAGTCCAGCGAAAAGCCGGAGAAGCGGACGAGGGATCGTGGACAACGGTCGGCTCCGTCGAGGGCGAAGGCACGACGACCGAGCCGACCAGCTACCGCTACGTCGACTCTGGACTGCCCTACGAAGCGGATCGGCTCACCTATCGCTTGAGGCAGGTCGATACGGACGGCACCGCCAGCTATTCAAAGGAGGTGACTGTGAGCCGTGAGGTGAAGGAGGCTGAGCTGCTCGGGACGTACCCGAACCCGGCACAGACCCGGGCAACGCTCCGCTACGCCGTGCCCGAGCGGCAGGACGTGAAGATCCACCTGTACGACATCCTCGGCCGGCGCGTCCAGACGGTGGTCGACGGAGAGCGAGAAGGCCGCCACGAGCGGCAGCTGGATGTCTCGCGGCTGGCGAGCGGCGTGTACTTCCTGCGGCTGCGAGTTGAGAGTGCCACGAAGACCCAGCGCCTGACGGTGGTTCGGTAGAGAAGGCTCGATGTCGATAGGCAAATCCCAATTCAGCCCGGAAAGCAGAATGGGGCTGTCTTCGGGAAGGCACAGGATCTGAATGTTACCTCCTCGTTGCATCGCGGTAAAGGCCCCGACAGTTGTCCCTCACGGAGGGTAACGAGCACTGGATTTTCTGGCGCGGTCCGTTACATTGTGGGCACTTTCCGGCCCCGTGCGTCCGGGACCGTTGTCCGCGCCCCACAATCGTGCCCACCCAGCAATGCTCCGTCGCCTCCTCCCGCTCGCGCTGTGTCTGCTCGTCCCCCTGGGGCCGACCCACGCCCAGCAGCCCGCCCCCCTTTCCCCCGAAGCGCTGAGGGACCTGACGTTTCGCAGCATCGGCCCCGCCGT
>CAZTDC010000745.1:0-1612 GCA_964612165.1 uncultured Salinivenus sp. | reverse complement strand
GTGGGCTGAATGACGAGCGTCCCGTCGGTGTAGTGGGCGTCAACCTTCATCGAAGCGGGTACTGATCCAGAAGACGCATAGGAGGCGTTGCACGAACACCGGAAGCAAAGGTGCCGCTCCCTTCACGGGTCAATCTTCGTCCCGATGCCCCAGCCCAGTCCTGCGAGGCCGAGGACAACGAGGCCCCACCCAAGCCCCGTCCAAGGTCCATCGCCCAGCGTGGCAATCCACAGTCCCGCCACGAGAACGAGTCCCCCAGCGGTAATTTTCTGCACGAACGGCTCCATCGCCTTTGCTGGTTGAGGAGACCACATCGCTGGACGCATTCCTTCCTTTCCACATGCCGGACAGTCCTCTACTCCGGACCTCCTGGAAAGTTGGGAGTCTGTTCGACGGCTTGCCGGGTCACTTTGGTCGGGGAACCTCCCAGAGGAAACCCGCAGCGCGACCAATTGAGCAAGGAAGTGCCGTCATGTAATACCTCACTTACACTATACTAGCGAAATCTATAAGCTTAAAATTTGATTCAAATAAAAATTTTTAATTTATTCCATTCTTTTATCGACACTACAGTCTGAATTCAGGCCAGTCGCTTCTCGCGAATCTCTGCTCCTGGCATGGACAACTCCACGCACCGACTGCTCAGTAGCTCGGCTCGACGGTTTTGGCTCGGGATCGTTCTGGGTGTCCTCATCGTAGGCGCTGGGGCCTGCGACCACGGCCTCATGCAGATGAATTCTGAAAACGGTTCGGCGGGAACCGGAGTTGCTACGTCCAGCCGTTCGGTCCCTGCGGACAGCACGGTTCGCCTTCTGCCTATGACGCAGGATCAGCAACTGCTTTCCCCCGAGCAGGCCTCGAAGGGAGAACTCGACCGACTTGGGACGAGCGACGGAGAGGGACTTCCTACGGACGAGGAGCCCCCCTCCCTGAAGTCGCCGTACGGCTGCGTGCTGAGCACACCGAATCTACAGGGCGAAGCGTCCTACCGCTACGAAGCCGTGTACGCCTTCTTCCCGGACGACATGGTTGCAAAGACCGGACGGCGCACCCGACACGTTCGTTTCCAAATGGCGAGCCGGACGGCGTACACGGAGGGCGAGCGATCGGTGGCTCACATCCTTCGAAAAGCGCGCTGCCGGGTTCCCGACACGGAGCAAGCCCCGAAACTGATGCGAAAGCGACTGGAACGATTTCCGGCGGCGTCGGAGAAAACGATCGCGTCTTCGGATGGGGAGCCAGTGTGGAGCGGTGTGCCGGTGTCCGAGGGAAGGTCCAAAACGCGGTCTTCAACGGACGAAAATGAGGGAGAATGGAAGTGCGTGGCGGTTACGCAAGTGTGCGACTGTGCGGTGTCGAGAGGACCGGGGGGAGAAATTGTCGTCTCCTGCGACTGTAGGTGGATATGCACAAGTAAGGTGTACGTAAAGGATCCTGACGGAGGAGGTGGAAACCAAGATGATCAATCAGGAGACAGTCCAGACGAGTGCACCTACGAGGGGGACTCCTCCGAGGACCTCTGTGGGGGAGGCATGCCGCCTCCAGATTCGGGTGATGAGGTGAACGAAAATGAGCTCTGTTCCAATGATCCGCTCAAGGACATGGACATTCG
>CAZTDC010000744.1:0-1616 GCA_964612165.1 uncultured Salinivenus sp. | reverse complement strand
CGTGCTCGCAGCCGGCGTAGTAGCGCTCGCCGGGGTACCCCTCGGCGTACTTGTTGGTCAACTCGGAGCTCTGGGCCTGCATGACGGCCTCCGACGCGTGGTTCTCCGAGGCGATCATCGCCAGGGTGTCCTCCTGTCGGTCTCGCTCGCCGTCGAGCGCGTCCGCCGCCGCCGGATCTACCGCCGCGACCGTATCATACGTCATGTATCCTATGCGGCGCTGTACACGAATGAATCTGTCCTCGGCAGAACGTGACCGTCAGTTGACGACCTGTGTCCTCACGGCGTGCCGTGGGAGCCCTTTGGTCTCCGATCCGTGTGTACCCGATCGCTCGTCTCCCGCCGGTGAGCGGTGGCAAAACGGCCGCGCCGCTTATCCGATTGGGTGCCGTACTTCGTCACGATGTTGGATCGGCTGAAGACGGCAGCGATGTTCATCCTCGACCCGCCGTGGACCCGTGACGGTCCCGAGACGTTCACCATGGCGGTACCCGAGGCGCACACGACGTTCAAGCGGGGTAGCGTCGGCTGGGCGAAGCGCCCGCCCGCGGTCGTTCGGTGTTCCTCGTGCCGGCACTCGTTCACCCACGAGTTCGCCAACGACTTCCTCGACTGTCCGAACTGTCACATGGAGCGCTCCCCCGAGGAGTTCGACGACCTCGAACTGATCGCGCTCGTCTGTCCACACTGCCAGCGTCGGTTGGACCACGGCATCCGCCATCCGGAGATGATGGACGTGCCCGAGTTCGCGTCCTGCACCGAGTGTCAGTACCACTGGGAGTACCAGCACGACTACGAGCCGTAGCGGGGCGCGTCCGAGTCGCTTTTCTCCCTGCTTCGCCTAACGTAACCATGTCCTACTCGAACGGACCACCGGGTCCGATCGCGGACCGAACCTTCGACGTCGGTCTCAGAGTCGGCGCGGTCGGAGGAGTCGCCTGCGTCGCGCTCCTCTACTGGGCCGGCGTGCTCTCCGTGACGAACCCGCTTCACACGACGGTGACGCTTGTACTCTTCCCGGTGTACGTCCTCTCGGTCGCGGTGTTCCTTGGCCTGTGGTTGGGCTACGATACCGACGAGACCAATCTCAAGCGGGTGCTGGTCGAGGACGAGTCCGACGAGTCCGAAGCGTCGTAGCGAACCACGTAAGCTCGAAGCGTCGTAGCGAACCATGTGAATCGGAGACGCGCCGCTGAGGGGTCGTCGGTCGCAGTCACGAAAAAGGAAACCGAGCGCGTTCGTCGGCGATCCACGCGGTGAACCGCGAGCGATCAGTCGCCCGGTTCACCCTCCCCGCTCGTGATGTCGGTAACGACCTCGCCGCCCTCTCTCTCGACGACGACTTCGCCCTCCTCGGCCATCTCCTGAACGCGCTGCTGGAACTCCTTCGATTCGAGGATCTGGTACTCGGTCTCCAGTCCCTTCTTGATCGCGTACATCATGAACGTGAGGATGAACGCGAACGGTAAGCCGGTCGAGATGGCTGCGGCTTGAAGCGCAGCCAGCCCCTGTGAGCCGCCGGCGATGAGCAGCGTCGAGGCGACGATGCCCTCAGTGACGGCCCAGAAGACGCGCATCGCGACGGGCGCGTCGTGTTTGCCGCCCGAGGTCAGGTG
>CAZTDC010000743.1:0-1621 GCA_964612165.1 uncultured Salinivenus sp. | reverse complement strand
ATCTGGACCTGGTCGTCACCGGCGAAGACGAGGACTTCAACGAGACGGCGACGCTCTACGAGAACGAGGGGGACGGAACATTTACGGCGATCGGGGCGGGGCTGATCGGTGTCGGAGACCGCACCTCCTCCGACTGGGGCGATTTCGACGGAGACGGGGACTTGGATCTGATCGTTACCGGCACTGATTCGGACAACGACGCGACGACGACGATCTACGAGAATGGACCTCCCCCCCGCGTGACGGGCCTGCAGCCGGAGAGCGGGGCGCCGGGCACGCAGGTGCGCATCCGTGGCACCAACCTCAGTCCCATAGCGGAGAACAATACCGTCGAGTTTGGCTCGGCGACGGCGACCGTACTGAGCGCCCGGCCGAACGTTCTCACCGCAGAGGTGCCCGCCGGCGTTAGTGGGCCCGTCGACGTGACCGTGAGGACCCCGGTCGATTCCGTCACGGCTGCCGACCGGTTTGTGGGTGTGAGTGGAGGGACCGCGATCTTCGATGAGATTGGGGCGGGAGTGACCGACGTCGCAGAGGGCTCCGGGGACTGGGGCGACTACGACAATGATGGGGACCTGGACCTGGTCGTCACCGGCCTGAGCGCAAACGGCAATGAAACAGCGGAAATCTACCAAAATGACGGAGGAGGCACGTTCACGGCGATCGGGGCGGGCCTGACCGGCGTTAACATCGGCTCCTCGGACTGGGGCGACTTTGATGGGGATGGAGACCTGGACTTGGTGGTGACCGGTTCGGATGCGAACGGCAATGATACGGCGACGATTTACGAGAACGAGGGCGGGGGAACCTTCACGGCGATTGGGGCGGGCCTGACCGGCGTTGACGAAAGTTCTTCGAACTGGGGCGACTTTGACGGGGACGGTGATCTCGATCTTGTTATAACTGGTCTGGGCGGGGAATTTAGGACAACGATTTACCGGAACGAGGGCGGGGGAACCTTCACGGCGATCGATGCTGGGCTTGCCGGCGTTGGGCGCGGCTCCTCCGATTGGGGCGACTACGACAATGACGGGGACCTCGACCTGGTGGTGACCGGCGAGGATAACAATAATGATCGCACGGCGACGATTTATCGAAACGATGGAGGCGGCACGTTCGCGGCGATTAGTACGGGCCTGACCGGCGTGACTGGGAGCTCCTCCGACTGGGGGGACTACGACGATGACGGGGATCTGGACCTGGTCATCAACGGGGCCAGTGATACTGACGATACTGCGAAAATCTATCGGAATGACGGAGACGGCTCGTTCACGGCGATCGGGGCGGGACTGACCGGTGTCGGAGACGGCACCTCCTCCGACTGGGGCGATTTCGACGGAGACGGGGACCTGGACCTGATCGTCACCGGCAATGATTCGAACAACAACGCGACGGCGACGATCTATGAGAACGAGGGGAGCGGGACCTTCACGTCGATCAATGTAGGACTTGCCGGCGTAGTGGGCAGCTCGTCGGAGTGGGGGGACGCGGAGGGAGATGGGGATCTCGATCTCCTACTTACAGGATACGACGGTAACCCTGGGACGGCGGCCACGACCATGTACGAGAACGGCGCGCCCCCGAGCGTGACGCTTGACGGGGCCACCAACGTTCAGGACAG
>CAZTDC010000742.1:0-1623 GCA_964612165.1 uncultured Salinivenus sp. | reverse complement strand
CGGCGCGTCTGGCCGATGCCCGACCCCACGGTCTGGACCTGTTCGGCGCCGGGCGGCTTATACTCTTCGCCCGCCGCTTCGGCCACCTCCGCAATCGCGGCTTTCATTTCCTGGCGACCGGCGTAGTTTGCGATGTCGGAATAGCGGCCACTGAAGGCGGGATGAAAGAGGGCCAACTCGCGGTAGATGGCGCGCATGGCCATGAGCGCCGAAAACGCGATGTTGAGGCCGCGCTCCGAGTCGCCTCGATTCATCGTAAGGGTGCTCGGGAGCAGCCCATTGGCCGTCGTGATGGCAAAACAGTCGGACGTTTCCTCCTCGGCAAAGAGGTAATAGACCGACTCATCGATGTGCGGGTAGACCCAAATTTCGCTTTCCGGAAAGGCGGATGGGGGGATGGGGACGCCGAAGCGGAAGACCTCTCTGAAGAAGTCGCCGTCCTTGTAGCTGAGGGGGTGTCGGTTGAAGGGGGGACCAAACCGAAGGTAGGTGGTGCCCCGGGCATCGAGGGCACTGGGGCGGTCGGCGCACGAGAAGGTCCGGCGGGCGTAGTGGAGGCGCATCAGGTGCTCTTCCAGCCGTTCGTTTTCGAGGGTGGCGGGGAAGGGGTCCTGACGCTGCCACCAGGCGCGAAGGGTCTCCCCGGCGCCGGCCCGGAACGTCCACGTGGCCGGCTCCTCCGTACGAGTTCCCTTCACGACGCGGGCGAACACGTCGTCGGGCAGGAGGGGAGCAATCTGGGCTACGCGACGACGGAAGAGCGCGCGCAGGGTCGAGGAGGTGTCTGTGCCCACGCGGTCGAGCAGCTGGACGTAGGCGTCGACCGCCTGGAGGCGCTCGTCACGGAGCTGATCCCAGGAGAGGGTTCGGAGGTAGGCATCGGCGAGACGGGGATCGAAGCGGTCGGCGTCAGTGAGGCGGTGGAACCCGCGGTGCCAGGTAGCGTGCGCCTGGGACGAGTCGCCCGTGCGGGCATACGCTTCACCCAGCCAATAGGCGGCCGAGCCGTAGGTGGAATGGACGTGTGCCGGACGGGCGGCAACGGCTGACTTCAGAAGGGGGAGGGCCCGTTCCGGCTGCCCGGACCGGACGAACTGGATGCCCCCGTCTGCCTGCGCACCGGGAGATAGCGGCTTCAGTTCCGTCGGGACCTCTTGTGCTCGGGCGTCAGGCAGGAGGCCACCTGTTCCACTCACCAGGAGAAGGCCGAGGAGCCCCCACAAGAGGCGGTGCACGAAACCGGAGCGGTCGGGGACAGGGGGCGGGTCCATAGGTGGGGCGATCCGCGCGAACGACGGGGCCTACGCAGGGTGTAGGACAGACAGCGTCCGGTTTATGTTCATCCAGCCTTTATGGCTCCCGGGCGACCTTTCTGCGCTCGTCGTTGTTTCTGCTATCCGGCTCTGTTCGGCAGAGTCCAGCGTTGTCTTCGTTGTTCGCGTAAAGCGCATTCGGTTTGTCCGTCGTGGCGTCTTCCACGTTCCTATCCCCGTCGACAACCTCCGTCGAGCGCTGGTCGCTGGCGAACGCGATCGGTGTGCTCGGGGCCGCGATTGGGGCGGTGTGGATGGACAGCCCGTGGCCCCTCCTGATCGTGGGGAGCGGGCTGCTGGGCGCACTCGT
>CAZTDC010000741.1:0-1624 GCA_964612165.1 uncultured Salinivenus sp. | reverse complement strand
TTCGTGTTGTACTGCCGCACCGCTTCGTTGTAGTCGCGCCGCGCCACGGTGATGCGGTTCTCCGTGCCTTCCAGCTGGGCCTGCAGGTCGCTAAACGCCTGTGTGGCCTGCAGCTTCGGGTAGTTCTCCGAAACGGCGAGGAGCCGACCGAGCGACTTGCCAAGTGCGGACTGCGCCTGCTGGAACTGCTGAATCTTCTGCGGGTCATTGAGGTCCTCGGCGTTGACCTGGATCGAGGTCGCCTTCGCCCGCGCCTCGGTCACAGACTGCAACGTTTCTTTCTCGAAGTCAGCGGCGCCCTTGACCGTCGAGACGAGGTTGGGAATGAGGTCGGCCCGGCGCTGGTACTGTGCCTGCAGGTCGGACCACGATTGCTTGACCTGCTCGTCGGACTGGACGAGGCTGTTGTACGAACTCGCGGCCCCGCACCCCACAAATCCGAGCAGGATCGCGAGGACGGCGAGGATGATGAGACCTTTACTGCGCATAGAGAATCAAGGGCTGTGCTGGCAGTGGGTGTTCTGCTTCCTCCAATCCATCCTGTGTGTCCAGGAAGGAGGGGCGGGCGCGGAACGCATGGACGGACTCTCCGGCTCACGTCTCGCTCCGTGGGAACGCTGTAGCGGACCCGTCGAGCAGGAGCAGAAGGGAGATTGCGTCTCCCGAGCGAACACGGTTTACGACTGACAGAGGTGGGAGTTGCACAAGAATTGTCGTCCGGGCGGGACGAACGCCAGACGCTATTCAAAGCGGACGACAAGGTGGGCGTTGTCCCGGGCCCACTCGACGTGGCTCTTGCGCTGGAGCCCGAGGACGACGACCCCGGTGTACGCCTCGACGCGATCGAAGAAGTACTCGAGCGTCGAGGGAGCAGCATGCTTCTCCGGATTGTCCGGGGCGTCCGCATGCTCATGTGTAAAGAGCGGATCGACCTTATCGAAATAGAGCAGAGCACTTTCCTCAGCCGCGTGGTCAAAGGCCTTGCGCAGGCTGTTCTGCGTCTGCATTCGATACTCGTTCAGGAGCGACGGCACGCGGAACTGGTGTACGTTGCCGGTGGCGTAGCGGGTGAGGGTGCCGAGGGCCTGCTGGCGCTCCTCTCGGGTACCGCCGTAGAAGAGGAAGCACGTCCCGGTCCGCTTCTCTCCCCCCGCCATCAGGCGATCAATGCGCTCCGCAAACGCGTCGGTGCCGTACTGGACCGGCGGTTCGAGTCCGGTGGAGTTCGCGTCAGTGTCGTCGGACGGTTTCGAAATCGGCATGGCGCTCCGGAGCAAGAAGGAATGATGAAGCGGACGGAGTTGAAGCCCGAAATCGCCGGTCTTGTTCCTTTTCCGTCCAGCTTGGCGCCGGAACGTACGCCCTCTTGGCCCTTCTGGCACACCTCTTCTGGGGCCGGAAGAGCACCAGATCCTCGCCCCATTCCTCAGAAACGAAGACGTGCGTTTCGTTGTGCGCTTCTCGCTTGCAACTGGGATGTCGAGCCGCTGCCCATCCCTCCCGGTTTCACGCCACCGGTTGCCGGTCTCCGTCAACGGAAGATCCTGCTTTCGTCTCATCCGGTGCTCTGCATGGCCGCCGCGATGCCGTTGAGGCTCAGGAGCAAGGCCTCGCCCAGCGTGTC
>CAZTDC010000740.1:0-1628 GCA_964612165.1 uncultured Salinivenus sp. | reverse complement strand
ATTCACTCCGGCTCGCGCGGCTTCGGCTACCAGGTGTGTGACGACGCGCTTTCGGACATGGACCGGGCAATGAACAAGTACAACATCGACTTGCCTGACCGTCAGCTTGCCTGCACCCCCATCGACTCGCCGGAAGGGCAGAAATACGTTCGCGGCATGCGCTGCGCGATCAACTATGCCTTTGCCAACCGGCAGGTGATGGCGCACAACACGCGGGTGGCGTTTGAAGAGGCCCTCGACGTGACGCCCCGGGAGCACGGCCTGCACACGGTCTACGAGGTGGCTCACAACATCGCCAAATTCGAGACGCACCGCGTGAATGGGGGCGAGCAGGAAGTATGCGTGCATCGGAAGGGCGCGACCCGAGCGCTGCCCGCTGGCCATCCGCTCGTGCCGGGGCGCTACCAGAAGGTGGGTCAGCCCGTCCTCATTCCGGGCGACATGGGCCGGTACTCGTACGTTCTCGTGGGGACTGAGAAGGCGATGGACGAAACCTTTGGGAGCACGTGCCACGGGGCCGGGCGCCAGATGAGCCGCCGTCAGGCCCGCAAGACGGCCGGCAACCGCAACATCACCGCCGAGCTCGCCAACGAGGGCATCGTCGTCCGCGGAGAGAGCAGCCGGACGGTCCGGGAAGAGATCTCCGAGGCCTACAAGGACGTCGCCGACGTGGTTGAGGCCGTAGAGGGCGCCGGTCTCTCGGAAAAGGTTGCGCAGCTCCGTCCGCTTGGCGTGATCAAAGGATAAGCCTGTTTAGCAGATTGTCTACGATCCTCGTAGATAGCTCCGCCGGATGCTATCGGGCCGCAAGCGATTCGTCAAGAACCATTGCGTTGGGGTTTTTGCAAGGGGGCCCCAGCGCCCGCTGTCCATTTTCCGTCCGCAGAGTAGGCCGAGCAGCGTAGTCGCGCCTCGTTTGGAAGGGGGCTGCCGGTTGACCGACTGCCTGCGTCATCCTTTTCGGCAGACTTGGCCACTTCTTTACGTGTCCCTCCTGCAATTGACGGCGGTCGTGGCGTTAGTTAAACCGTTGCGCCTTGTCCACTCACCCCTCTGAAAACCGACACGATCGTACATGTCTGACACTGTTCTAATCACCGACCCGATCGATCCCCTCGGTCATGAGATTCTCACCGAGCACGGCGTCGAAATCGACGAGCTGCTCGAGTACGACGAGGAGACGCTGAAGGCCCACCTGAAGGAGGCCAACGGATGGATCGTGCGCAGCGGCACCACCGTAACGCCCGAGCTCATCGACCTGGCCGAGAACCTGCAGGTCATCGGGCGGGCCGGCGTCGGGGTGGACAACATCGACCTGGATGCGGCCACCCGGAAGGGCATCCTCGTGTGCAACGCCCCGGACGGCAACACCGTCTCGACGGCCGAGCACGCCTGTGCCATGCTTCAGGCCATGGCCCGTACCATCCCGCAGGCCAACCGGTCGCTACGGAGTGGCAACTGGGATAAGAGCAAGTTCGCTGGCGCCGAGCTCCACGACAAGACCCTCGGCATTGTGGGCATCGGCAAGGTTGGCCGGAACGTTGCCGAGCGGATGCAGGGCTACGGCATGGAGCTCGTGGGCTTCGATCCGCTCGTGTCCGACGAGGTGGCCAATCGGTTCGGCGTGA
>CAZTDC010000739.1:0-1629 GCA_964612165.1 uncultured Salinivenus sp. | reverse complement strand
CCGAACCCGGGACGTCCGGTTCCTCAGAGTTTCTATGGAATTCTGATGTGGACGCGATAGGCGCGAACATGTGAAAGAGACCGGGCGTTTTGCTATTCTGTAGGTGGCGAGTAAGCATCAGCGTCGAGGCGTCCGTCCACTCTATTCATCGATTTGGCCGCGTGCATGCCGACCACTCAAACGACTGAAATCAACCAATTGCTGCGTCCCGAGCAGGTGCGCATTGAGCTCCCCGGAACGACGAAGGAGGAGGTCATAAATGCGCTCGTCGACGTGCTGGAGGGACACGAGTCCATCGACAGCCTCGAATCGGTGCGCAAGGCCATCTTCGACCGCGAGGAAATGATGTCGACCGGGGTGGGAAAGATGCTGGGGCTGCCCCACGCCAAGACGTCCGCCGCGACGGAGACCGTGGCGGCCTTTGCCACGACCGAGGAGCCCGTGGAGTTTGGGGCGATCGACGATGAGCCGATTCGCCTTCTTCTGCTCCTCGTGGGGCCGGAGGAGCACAAGTCCAAGCACATCAAGATTCTGGGCCGCATTTCCCGTCTCGTGAGTCGGGATGCCCTCCGCGAACGGCTCATTGCGGCCGAGGACCCGGAGACCGTGATTGAGATCCTGCGGGAGGGCGAGGCGGAGCTCCGTGGCTAAGGGCCCGCGGCAGCGTTCTTTTGTGCGTCGGGGCGGTCGGCCTGTCCCATCCTTTCATTCACTTTCGATTGTCCGTACCTGTGAGCACGACGTTTCAGAACATCAAGGGAACCTTCGACATCCTGCCGGACGCCTACACGGACGACGGCGGCACGCGTGTGGCGCCGAGCGCGGAGTGGCGCTACGTGGAGAGCACCGTTCGGGACGTAATGGCGCGCTACAACCTCGATGAAATCCGCACGCCCATCCTGGAGCCGACGGAGCTTGTGGCCCGAGGCGTGGGCGAGTCGACCGACATCGTGCAGAAGGAGATGTTTGCCTTCGAGCGCGGGGACACCCAGTACGTGCTGCGGCCCGAGGTGACGGCGCCGGTGGTGCGGGCCTTCCTGCAGCACCACCTCGAGCAGCGGGGCGGCGTGCAGAAGCTGTTCTACATTGGGCCGTGCTTTCGGGCCGAGCAGCCGCAGAAGGGGCGCTACCGACAATTTCACCAGTTCGGCGTCGAGATCATGGGCACCGACGACGCCCGCGCCGACGCCGAGACCATCGCCATCATGACGGCGGTCTACGACGCGCTCGGCATCACCGACACGCGGCTTCGGATCAACACGTTGGGGACCCCGGAGCGACGAGCCGAGTACGTCGACGCCCTGCGCGACTACCTGGAGGACTACAGCGACGAGCTTTCCGAGACGAGCCGCCGACGATTGGAGCGCAATCCCCTCCGCGTTCTCGACACCAAGCTGGAGCACGAGCAGGAGATTTTGCAGGAGGCGCCCCAGCTCATCGACTTCGTCAACGACGAGAGTCGCCGGAAGTACGATCGCGTGAAGGGCCTGCTCGAGGACCTGGACGTGCCCTACGACGAGGACCCGTACCTCGTGCGCGGGCTCGACTACTACACGGAAACGACGTTTGAGCTAGAGAGCGAGGCCCTTGGGGCGCAGAGCGCGCTGGCGGGCGGGGGGCGCTACGACC
>CAZTDC010000738.1:0-1633 GCA_964612165.1 uncultured Salinivenus sp. | reverse complement strand
ACGATCTGCCGGAGCTGGAAGACGAAGTCCAGACGATCCTACAGGACCGCTAATCTCTCACGTTCTCACGCATCACTCTTCACGCCTCACCTCCCATGGCCCTCGATCTCACGGGCATCCAGAACGAAAACGAGTTCTACACCTCCTACTACCTCCGCGAAGTCCTCGAAAAAGACCTAAAGGACGAGTTTGCCGACTGGGCCGAGCAGTCCACGTCAGGCGACGCGGAAGAGGACCGCCGGTCGCCGCACGAGGCCCTCGGCGGGCAAGCGGCGACTACTTCCGGAAAAGCAACCAGCTGCTGGACGCGAGCGATCCAGACCACCGCCTCCAACTGCAGCGCGAGCTCCTGACCCCGATCCTAGAGACGCTCGGCTACGAGGTGCAGCCGATGCTCAAGCACCTCCCCTGAGGAAGGCTTCAGCCTGCTCGACACCTTCGATGAGAACGCTCACAAGCACGCCTTTGCCGTCTCGGAGGACCTGAAGTACGCCCTCCGCGAGTCCATCGAGCTGATCGGCAACGAGGCCACCTGGTACCTCCAGGAGGTTATCTGCCTCAGGTCACTCTCCGACCCCGACCGGTGCGACGGGCGGCTACGAGCGCAATTGGCTCCAGACTTTGCGGGAATGGGGCGAAGGTCGACCGGTAGACACCGACCTGGTCAACGCTCAGGCCGTCAAGCGCTTCGCTCAGCAAGACCTGCACGGCAACAAGACAGACCGGATCAGCGCCCGGCGAATCGCCTCCTACCTTCGTAAGGGGCTTCGGAAGACTGAGGTACGGTTCGAGCCTCACATGGAGGGGCCGAAGACCGTAATCCATATGATCCGGGAGACAACTAAGCGCCGCGCCTCCCTGAAAAGCCGCTTTCAGCAGCTGTTGACGAGTGCGAATCCGGAACTGGTCCAATACTGTCGAAGTCGGCTTCCGAAGTGGCTCTTGAAGCTGGTTGCCCGACATCCGACCGCCCGGCATTCGGCGAAGGTTAGTCCTGCGGAGATCACCGATATCCCCTTCGTGACAGAGGATCGTGCTAAAGAGGTGCTGGCGGCCGCTCGGAAGAGCGTTGCGAGCCAAGAGGACAAAGATACCGGATTCGCTCTGACCTACATGGCCGAGAAGCCCTTAGACCTGGAAGAGGAGATTGACGATCTGAAAGAACAGGTCGGCCAGATGCTCGAAGGAGAAGAGGGAATAGAGGTCCTCTGCACGATTCCAGGCATCAATCGGTGGTCGGCAGCCATCCTCCGAAGTGAAATCGGACCGATAGAGCGGTTCGACTCTGCGGAGGAGCTTGTCGCCTACGTCGGGTTGGATCCCCGACGTGAAGAAAGCGGAGACCAGGAAGCAGCTCGGTTCATCAGCAAGCGAGGGAATCCTCGGATCCGAGCAATCCTCTACACCTGCGTTCGAAATGCAGTGCAGCACAACCCGCCTGTAAAGGCGCTCTACGACCGGCTCACCGATCGTGGAAAACACCACATGCTGGCCATGACTGCCTGCATGCGAAAGCTGCTCTGCATCGCATACGGGTGCTGGAGCAAGGGAGAAGCCTTCGACCCAACCTGCGAGAAGCGGATCAAGGCGCAGAAAACCGATAGGAGCGAAGCCTCCAGTGAGGACGACCAAA
>CAZTDC010000737.1:0-1634 GCA_964612165.1 uncultured Salinivenus sp. | reverse complement strand
TCCAGTGGGTGACGGTCTTGTTGTTAGGGTTGCCCGGCTGGTCTGGACGGAGCGCGGCTGGTGTTCGGAAGGCCCCGCTGCCGACGGCCCAATAGGGCGTGGGGGCCATGCTGGGCACGTCCGTAACCGTGGCAGTGCCGTTCGTGACGGGGGCCTCGTACCGGTGCGCGTCATGCGGATTGTAGATGTGTACGGTGTTCGCCGTGTAGCCGCTGAGGTCAAAGGTGTACTTTTGGCCCGAAGGGACCACGAACCGCTGGGTGTTGTCCGTTGCCTCCAGGGAGCGTGTGTACGCCGCTTCTAGCCAGTCAACCAGGACGTAGTTGGGATTGTCCGCCGGATCGGGACAGTTGTCGTCGGAAAAATTGTCATTGTAGGAGGTCAGTCGCAGCGTTAGCCCGTCCGCCGGGATGTTTGCCTGAGAAATGGAGGCGGTAAGCGTTTTTCGCTCGTAGCCGCTCCACTCGACGGTTCGAAGCGACTGGAACCCGGACTGAAGCTCGGCTTCCAGTTCGACGCGGTGGCAGGAGTTGGTTCCGGAGTCGAGCCGAAAAGACAGCTCGAGTTCATCAGTGCTGGACGTACGGCGGTCCACCGGAAGCGTATGGGTGAATGTTTGGGGCGAGGTGTCGTTGTGGGACAGCCGGGTCCAGAAGTAGCCCTCCGAGAAGGTGTATTTGGCGTTGCCGTTTTCGAACGGGCGGCCGAAGTAATAGCGATTGTCCCGCTCGGCGTGCAGGGTGTCTCGGAGAGCGGAGGTCGGGGTCGTCGAAGTAGGCGTTGGGGTGTCGTACCGGCGCCCCGACTCGTCGCCCCAGGTCATCCAGTAGGTCGTCGTGTCGGAATAAAGGCTGTAGTACGTGCTGCTCTGCGCCCGTTGGTCGTAGCCTCGGCTGTAGTTGTAGGCCCAGTGTTCGTCCGTGCCCCGGTTGCGATGGCCGACGAACGTGATGGTGTCGTCGTCCTCTAGGCGGCCGTCCGCTGCGCCGGTGATCTGAATGGGAATTTCCTCACCGTATTCGAACAACTGGATGGTTTCCGGAGAAATGTCGGAGAGCGAGGTGCCGTTCGGGAGCGCCTCGCGTAGCGTACTCCCCGAGACGCGGTAGACCCCGTCGGCGGCCACGTCGATTTGCACGTAGGGCGCATCGGCATCGTACCAGGAGGGATCAAAGTCGTCACCGGACTGGGCCCAGGCGGGTTGGAGGCCGCTGAGAAGCCAGCAGGCCACGACGAGACCGGTGAAACGAGCGAAGGACATGACAGCAGTGGTTGCTCTCGACGGGCGGGCGTCGAGGACGAGAGCGCGGTTAGTGGGAAGCAGTGCTACGCGGCCTGGTTAAGGGCTCGATGATACAGTAATCGCGTACGACGAACGAACGGTTCCGGCCCGTAGTGATTGAGGATGTACGCTCGAATCTCGGCGGCGTCGAACGAGGCCCACGTTTCCTTCATTGTCTGGAGCGCCTCTGTCAAGGCGTTTGGGTCCCCCGTCGGCACGAGAATTCCTGTGTCCGGTGTGACAATGTCCTCAGGCCCGCCACTGGCGGTGGCGATGACCGGCAGTCCTGTCGCCATGGCTTCCAGGAGCACGACGCCAAACGTTTCGTGGTGGCTTGGAAGCACGAAAGCAT
>CAZTDC010000736.1:0-1641 GCA_964612165.1 uncultured Salinivenus sp. | reverse complement strand
ATCTCGTGGCCATGATCTTCATCGTCTTCGACGTGGAGGTCGTCTTCATGTGGCCGTGGGCCGCCAGCTTTCACAACTTCATCGACGGCGGGGCCGGGCTCGGCGTGGTCGCCGTCGTGACCCTCTTCGCCCTCATCCTCCTCGTTGGGCTGCTCTACGACATCAAGAAGGGCGGGCTCGACTTTGAAAAGTAATCAACCGGGCGCCAGAAGAATTCAACGGTTGCGTGCTTTTCGGGGCCAGGGGTGAAACAGGGGCGCGAACCTGGGCATTTAACGCGGTCCGGACAACGAATGCGCCTGCCCGACCGGCGCCCTACGTGCCGGTGACGTCGTTTCGTTTTCCACTTTGCTTACACAACTGCCATGGCTGGATCGAGCGCAAGTAACGGACAAGGCTTCTTCACGACCCGGGTCGACGCCCTCTTGAACTGGGCGCGATCGAACTCGCTCATGCCGATGCCGATGGGGCTGGCCTGCTGTGCCATCGAGATGATGGGCTTTGCGGGGCCAAAATACGACTCGGCCCGCTTTGGGAGCGAAGCGATGCGCTTCTCCCCCCGCCAGGCCGATCTTATGATCGTGGCCGGCTGGTGCTCCTACAAGATGAGCCACGCCATTCGCCGCGTGTGGGACCAGATGGGCGATCCGAAGTGGTGCATCGCGATGGGCGCCTGCGCCTCCACCGGCGGCATGCACCGCTGCTACGGCGTCGTGCAGGGCGTGGACAACTTCCTGCCGGTCGACGTCTACATCTCCGGCTGTCCGCCGCGCCCGGAGTCGGTGCTGCACGCCCTGATGGACATTCAGGAGAAGATTCGCAACGAGTACTCAGTGGTCAAAGACTACTCGCACGGCGAGGCCGCGTCGCGAACGCCGGTCCTTCCCGAAAACGCGGACCGCTTCCCCGGCCAGCTCGAAAAGCCAAAGACGCCAGACGAAACGCTCCAGTCGCTGAGCCAAACGGCCGATCCCGAGGATGCGTCGGCTGGGCCGGACGATGCGTCGGCTGAACCGGCCGTTGCTTAGGGACGAGGTCGCTGCTTGCGCCCCACTCGGCGGTGGACGCCGACCTATCAGTACGCGAGCCGTTCCCCGAGCTCTGTTCTTCTACCCGACAGCCTCCCCCGGCCCGCGCTTTTCTGTACCAATCGCACGACAAAACGGATCGGTATGAGCAAGCCCGACAATCCCCGCGCCTCGAATCCAAAGGATCCCGAGGAGCTCCGCTTCCATTACACGCCGACCCACGAATCCGGTCCCGAGGAGGAAACGGACAATCCCCACGCCAAGGACACGACCCGGGTCCCCGAGGTCATTGAAGCCTTGAGGGAGGAGTTCGGCGACGTGGTCTTGAGCATTGACCGCTACGCGAACGAAGACACGGTCTACGTCCAGAAGGAGCGCATCCGTGAGGTATGCCGCTTCCTCAAGGAGGAAGAGAACTTCGACTACTTCGTCGACCTCGGCGGTATGGATCGCTTTACCGACGAGGACCGGTACGAGGTCTTCTACAACATCGTGAGCACGGAGCGACAGAAGCGCATTCGCCTCAAGGTGCGCGTCGACGAAACCGACATGCGCGTCCCGAGCGTGGAGCCGGTCTACCGCGCCGCCAACTGGAACGAGCGGGAGGCCTACG
>CAZTDC010000735.1:0-1645 GCA_964612165.1 uncultured Salinivenus sp. | reverse complement strand
GGCATCGCCACGCCGATCTCGGTGATGGTGGGCACCGGCCGCGCCGCCGAGCTGGGCGTGTACGTGCGGGAGGGCGAGGCCCTGCAGGCCCTCCACAGCGCCGACCTGGTCGCGTTCGACAAGACGGGCACGCTCACGAAGGGGCAGCCCGAAGTGACCGATTTCCTGCCGCAGAATGGCTTTGAGGAGGACGATCTGCTCCGGTGGGTCGCCGCCGTTGAAACGCAGTCCGAGCACCCGATTGGAGAGGCGCTCGTAGCGCGGGCACAGGACCAAGAGCTGGACGTACCCGACGCCACCGACTTCGACGCGATCCCGGGCCACGGTGTGCAGGCTATGGTCGATGGGCACACCGTTGCGATTGGGGCCGCTCGCCTCATGGATCGGCTGGATGTGTCCATGGACGGGCAGAAGACGACTGCCGACGACCTGGCCGATGCCGCCAAGACGCCCCTCTACGTCGCGGTGGACGGCACCCTCGCCGCCGTCGTGGCGGTGGCAGACCCGATCAAAGACTCGACGCCCGCCGCGCTCGACGCGCTGCATGAACTTGGCATCGAGGTGGCCATGATCACGGGCGATGACGAAAGGACGGCCCGTGCCATTGCCCGCGAGCTCGGCATCGACCGCGTGCAGGCCGAGGTGCTGCCCAACGACAAGGCGGCGGCCGTGAAGCAGTTCCAGGAGCAGGGCCAAACCGTCGCGTTCGTAGGCGACGGCATCAACGACGCGCCCGCCCTCGCCCAGTCCGATGTGGGCATCGCCATCGGCACCGGGACCGACGTGGCCATTGAAAGTGGCGACATCGTCCTGATGGCCGGCGACCTGCGCGGCGTCCCAAACGCGGTGCACCTGTCGAAGAACACGATGCGCAACATCAAGCAGAATCTGTTCTGGGCCTTTGCCTACAACGTACTCCTCATTCCGGTGGCTGCCGGCGTGCTCTATCCAGCCTTCGGCCTGCTGCTGTCGCCGGCGCTGGCTGCCCTCGCGATGGTCTTTTCCGACCTCTTCGTTGTGGGAAACGCCCTTCGCCTGCGCCGCCTGGACGTGGCGGTTGGGGGAGCACCGGCGGCTTAGCCTCAATCATTCTGATGCCACCAGTTCCATGAGCACCAATCACCGTTTCGCCGGTCTGCTCCTGCTTCTCGGGTCGCTGCTCGTGATCGGCACCACGCTGATGTCTGCGGGGCCGACGGGCGCGTCAACGTCGTCAGCGGCCTCGGCAGACACGGTTGAGACCAAGCGTTTTCGCCTTCTGATGGTGGGGCTCGCGCAGGACATGGCACGGATCAACACCGGCATCTGGCACGAGGACTACGACCTGATCCGAGAGGGGGCCTCCTCGATCGCCAATCATCCAAAGATCCCGCCGGACCAGATTGCCAACATCAAGAAGGCGCTGGGAGAGGACTTTCAAAACTTCGTTCGGTACGACAAGGCGGTCCACAGCACGGCCGTTGAACTGGTAAGTGCGGCGGAAGCCCGTGAGTGGTCGGGCGTCCTGTCGAAATATACGGAGATCCGAGATGGCTGTGTGGGGTGTCACACGGCGTATCGCGATCGGCTCCGATCCGTACTGGCGTCCTCAGAGTAGAACCCGATCCCGCAATTTGCTGCTGTGACTCCGATTGATTTGCTCATG
>CAZTDC010000734.1:0-1648 GCA_964612165.1 uncultured Salinivenus sp. | reverse complement strand
GGTCCGATGGAGTCTCAGTCTCGACAGGCGCTGACTGTTCGGACTCACTCGGGGAAGAAGGATCCTTCTCTTCCTCGGCTTCTTCGGCTGGCCGATCTGTCGAAGGTCTTTGAGATTGCTCAGCGGAAGGCGCTTGATCCTGGGTCTGCTTTTCTTCCGTCGGCGCGCTGGTCTCTGTGTCGGGCTGTTGGTTTTCGGTTATCCCGGCAACGTTGCCAACGTCCCCAACAGTCGGAATCTTTTTCGGCACCTGGTTGAGGGAGGGCTCCTCCTGAGATTGGACCTCAACATTCTTCCACTTCTTCTTCAAAAACTTCAAAAACGCTTTGTCCTGCTCGTTGAGATATTCTTGGTATTCATCCTGTTGGTTCTTCTTCCACTCCTCATAATCCTTCTGAGCGTAAGCAAGCGTGGAGCCGAACAGCCCACCGCCCAACACTGTGAGGAGAAAGGCGACACCAATCAAATGAGAAGTGAACCGTAGCAGGCCTCGGGAACCGAACATAGCAGAAATGGAAATCTATGGAGGATTATTTGACAAGCACGTCTTCCACTCTCCCTTCTATCAGAACGTAGCAGTTTTTGTCGTCCCCCCATCGTTCTAGCACCTGTACATCTCGCAAGTCGACACCGGTCGTCACGCTCTGCACATCGTGTTGCCAGTCCTCAGTATCCTTGCTGAGATTTTCGACTTTCGAGGCGGCCTTGAATGCGAGCTTCCGACGTGCGCGCTTCTCAGCAAGACGCCAGCTGTTTTCCAGATTGTAGTACCGCGGGGCAACGCCCATTGCACGCTGGCCGTCAAGGGCACCGGTCATCCCCTCCTGTACCCAGGCTGGTCGCGTCTTCGAAAACGAAACACGGCGTCCCGTGGATGAGAAACGGGACCGAATGCTATCCTCTGACACGGCGGCCAGCACAAGGGTCATTCCGCCCGCATTCAGAGAGTCGACGTAGGAAACGGATCGAAGCGTGTCGGGAAGCCCGATTTCGGCAAACGCTTTCCCGTGCTGAGCGGTGCCGTAGCCTGGCGCTTTTTCGTAGAGCTTCTCGCCGAGGATTACGACCCGACGTGCCCGACGCAGGGATTCGTACGCGTCTTTTTTCGCTTCGTCCACCCCTTCCGTCACGCTGGAATACGCAGGAGCATAGCCTACGGCCCACAATACAGAAGGGCCCGGAGGCGTCGTTCTAAACCATGACGGATATGCGTTTGACTCTTGCGCCTGCACGCGCTGGCCGCCGTCCGCGACGACGACCAGCGCTGCGACAAGCGCAAACGGGAGAACGTGTCTTCCGGACACGACAGATTCTTACTGGTTCTGAGACTGCGAAGACATGCCCTGCTTCTGTTCCTTCTCGTAGTCGTCCACAGCCTTTTTCATCTCCTTAAACGCCTGGCTGGAACGGAAGCGGGTGTACATCTCCTCGTCTCGATTATTCAGCTTCTGCATGAACTTCTCGGCCGCTTTACCGACGGGAAGCTCCATGAGAACGAACGCACGCCAGGTTCCATTATCCTTCTGGAAGACCTCCTTCTCTTTCGGGCTAGTCCCCTTGAGTACCTGGCTCGTAATCGCCTTCTGAGCTTCTGTATACTGCTGTCGCAGGTCGTCACCGATCTCTTCGGTGAAGCTCTTCGTCATGC
>CAZTDC010000733.1:0-1649 GCA_964612165.1 uncultured Salinivenus sp. | reverse complement strand
CACCGGTGCATTCAGGCACTCATCGCTCCTCGCTCATTTTTGTCGTGTAGTTAGGGTCAAAGCACCCGTCATTCTCGAAGACGAGACTGGTGGCACTTCCTTCTTGGTTGGGTGACTACTGCTGTCTTGGCTTCGTAATGACCTCAGCAAAGGTCCCGTCAAGACGAGACGAGCTGTCGCCCTTTCAGTAACCACATCTTCCGGGTGCCGTAGAGACAGGGCTACGCTCATCGGTGGCTTCGATCTCGCTCATGGCTTCTTCGGAAAAACCTGTCGTTTCCTCCCCGCTGGTCCGAGGTAGCCCGGTCTACTATGGATGGATTGTGCTCGTCATCTCTACACTTGGGATGGCGGCTACCCTGCCGGGCCAGACGGCAGGAGTCTCTCTATTTATTGACGCGTTTATTGAAGACCTGGGCCTTTCTCGGTCGGTGGTCTCCTGGTTTTACACGGTGGCCACCGTTCTTGGCTCACTTGCGTTGCCCCTCATGGGTCGGCTGCTGGACCGATGGGGCCCGCGCCGCATGGCCGTGGCGGTAATTGCGCTGTTTGCGCTTAGCTGCATGGGCATGAGTCAAGTGCGCGGGTGGATTGGGGTCTTCGTCGGGTTTGTTTGCCTCCGCGGCTTTGGACAAGGCATGCTCGGCTTGATCAACAATCACGCGGTCAATCTATGGTTCGAGCGGCGACGAGGGTTAGCTGTGGGCATTCTCGGGCTCGGCATGGCCGGAGCCACGGCCGTCTTCCCGCCTCTCATTGAGGAGGGCATTCAGGCGTATGGGTGGAAGACGACTTACCTCCTGATGGGCGGTCTCCTTGCGGCGGTTATGCTGCCGCTTGGGGCTCTTTTCTATCGCGACGCCCCGGAGCGTTATGGGCTTTCTCCAGATCCGGGAGACAAACCCCATTCCAAGGAGTCCTCGAGCGATGGAGCAACTGTGCAGGGCGTCGAGCCCGGGGTGGCCTACCGGACATGGACCTTTTGGCTCTTCACGGCGGCAGGCGTCTGTACGGCAGGTCTCGGGACAGGTCTTCTCTTCCACCACTTCTCCATCTTGGAGGAAGTAGGGATCGAGCGCGACCTTGCAGCGCAGTTCTTTATCCCACTGGGCGTAATTACTGCAGTGTTTAACGTCGGTACCGGCTGGCTCGTGGACCGCTTTCCTCCACGGGCGTTGTTGGGGATTCAACTGGGTCTATTCGGAGCCATGATGGGCGCGCTTCCTACCGTTGACACGGCAGTTGGAGTGTGGCTCTACGGCAGCGTTTTCGGGGTGGCGCAGGGCATGCAGCAGGCGCTCCTTGGAAGCGCGTACGCCTACTACTTCGGGCGCCTGCATCACGGGACGATCCGAGGCCTTGCCAACACCGTATTTATCGGCGGCACGGCCATTGGGCCGGCTCTCTTGGCGCTCGGTCCGGACCTCATGAACAGTTTCGCGCCCATCCTATGGATCTTAACTCCGATCCCGCTTCTGATTGGGGCCGCCGCGCTAGTGGGATGGCTTGCAGATTGGGACGCGGCTCTTCTGGGGGAAGTGGGATAGAGAGAAACCTGCAAATTTCACTGTTCCGTGACGAGAGCCCCTTGACACCCCGGAGGTCGATTCTCGTATACTTTAAATTGGTACAATCAGCTATAAAAAGAT
>CAZTDC010000732.1:0-1655 GCA_964612165.1 uncultured Salinivenus sp. | reverse complement strand
CCGCGACGAACACCATCAGCGGAACCTCGATGGCCAGCCCGCACGTGGCGGGTGCCGTGGCGCTCTTCCTTGAAAATAATCCCGGGGCGAGTCCGTCCACCGCGTTCGATAAGATCACGAACACGGCCACGGAAGGCGTGATCTCCGACGTGAACGGCTCGCCGAACCTCCTGCTCTACTCGTTGCTCGACACCTCCGACGGTGGCGGCGGCGATGACGGCGGCGATGATGGTGGAGACACCGCGCCATGCTCCAACTGCTCGAAGTACACCGGTTCGCTCAGCGGATCGGGCGACTCCGAGTACGAGCCGGAAGGAACGTACTACGCCGGGGACGGCTCCGAGGTCGGCTACCTCCGTGGGCCGAGCGACGCGGACTTTGACCTCTACCTCTACAAGTGGAACGGCTATAGCTGGTCGCTGGTCGCCAGCTCGACCACGACGGACGCCGACGAGGACATTGACTATAACGGAACGAGCGGCTACTACTACTGGGAGGTCTACTCCTACAGTGGAAGTGGTTCGTTCGAGTTCTACCTCGAGTAGCGTCCACCACCGCTTCCGGACCTGCGGTCGAGACGTGACCGCTCGTTCAACGACGGCCGGCGTCCCGTCTCGGGGCGTCGGCCGTTTCTGTTTGAGAAGCTGTTTTGATTTCCGCGTTGATCCCCCAAGCAATGCGTGACGATTGCAGGCGGGTCAATTCTAGTCGTGCTTTCGACCTGCCCCGCTCCGCTTCCACCAAGAAGCCTGAAAGAAGCAACACTTGGTCGCGGGCGATCGAAAATCAAAACGGGTTCTACGTCCGATGGGGCCTGCTCAATTCAAGAGCGTCGACGGTCGAGTTCGTCGTCCAGGGCGGGGTAGTTGATTTTCGCGTTGTGGCGGCGGTCGACGGGGATCGCGTCCAGCACGACGCGCTCGTCGATTGGTTCGGGGAGCTGCTCCCGCAGTTGCTCGGGGGCGGGCGGCGTTTCGTCCGGCGGCGGCTCAAGCACGAGCACCCGGTCGCCCCGGTGGGCCACGTACGCCGCGCGACGGACGCCTGAAAGAAGCCGCGCTGCGCTCTCAACGCCGAACGGATAGACCGTGCCGCGGTCGTCGTCGATGCGGGCGTGGCAGCGGCCCAGCAGCCAGAGGCGTCCGTCCTCGTCCAGGTAGCCGGCGTCCCCCGTCCGGTGCCAGCGTGTCTCGTCCACGTCGAACTTCGTCTCCTCGTCCCCCACCCCGTCGAGGTAGCCCGGCAGCACGTGCGGCCCGGTTACCACGATCTCGCCGGCTGTGCCGGGCGAGCAGCAGGCGTCCGCAAACGCCTCTTCCGTAAAGGGTCCAATCGGGGTCCCCCACCGGTCCGGAAGGATGCGGAGGTCGACGTCGTCGACCGGGGGGCCGGCGAGCAGGCCCTTTCCCCGCTGCATGGCCGTCCAGTCGGACTCGGAGATGGTGTCGGTCGCGACGTGCGCGATGGGCTCGGCCTCGGTGGAGCCGTAGACGGCGAGGATGGTCGTGTCCGGGGCGGCGGCCTGGAAGCGCTGGAGGGTGTCGGGGAAGAGGGGCGCGCCGCCGGTGGCCACGCAGTCGAAGTCCGTGAGGGCCTCCGCGTCGGCCTCCAACAGGCGCTCGTAGAAGGCCGGGGAGCCGCCCGTTCGCGTGGGC
>CAZTDC010000731.1:0-1656 GCA_964612165.1 uncultured Salinivenus sp. | reverse complement strand
CCGCGTACCCCCATTCCGATCTAGCGCCTCGATCCGCGCCTGCGCCAGCGTGCGGATGGCGTCGATGGACTCGGCGTAGCCCTGCTCTTTCTGCTTCGTGAACGGATCGTTGTGCCAGATCGGCCCGGACTGGAAGTAGCCGGTGGCTTCCAGGAGGCGTCGGTAGAGATAGGTTTCCCCGAAGAACCATGGGATCTCCAGCCAGGACTGCCCTCGGTACGGCTCGATGCGCTCGTTCCAGAGGGTCTCATCGGGCGCGCCCGGGTCGTCCAGCGAACGAATGGGAGCTTCCGGAAGGTCGTCGATGAGCGCCCGAATCCGATCATTGATCCGCTCCGGATACTGGTTCTCGTCGATCACCCGACGCAGGATGCGCGGCCAGCGGACCGTGATGGTGTGGTGCGTAAATGAGTCCGGATCGGTGCCGCGGAGTGGGGGTGGGAGGTCCTTGGTCTGACGATTCACAGAATGGATTCTATTCAGAAGTGAGGGTCGATCGACGTCAAACCAACGACGCACGCTTCTGAACCGTTCTCTCTGGACAGTGAGGGATCAATCACAATACCGACGTGCGGTACGGGCCAGGATTTCGGCAAGCTGCACGACCGAGTCGAGGTCCACCCACTCCTCCGTCGTGTGGAGGCCGTCGCCGACCGGCCCGAGCACCACGGTCTCCGTCCCCGCCGCCTGCAACAGCGCCGCGTCCGTCCAGAACGTCTGGCCCACGTCGGGTGGCGCTTCTCCCAAAACATCTGTCCCCGCAGTCCGGACCGTCTCAGCAATAGGGGCGTCCGGCGCCACTTCGAATGGCGTCCGCGAAAACGTCACTTCACAGGACGCATCAACGTTTGCATCCGCATGGGCCACCGCGTCAAGGAGGTCTTGCACCTCTCTCTTCACCTGCGCTGCCGATTCGCCGGGGATCGTGCGCCGTTCGACCCGGAGCTGGCACTGGGTGGAGTAGACGCTTGATGCTGTACCGCCTTCGATTTGCGCCGCGTGCAGCGAGGGGGCGCCAACTAGCGAGTGCCCGTCGTGGTCGCGGAGCGACTGCTCCAATTCGTCAAGCCGTGCCAGCACGCGGCCCATGTGCATATTGGCGTCGATGCCCTCGTCCGGACGACTGCCGTGGGCGGCGCGGCCCCGGGTTTCCACATCGATCCAGACGAAGCCCTTGTGCGCGAGGGCCAGCTCTAGGTCCGTGGGCTCCGTGACGACGGCCCCGTCTGCATCGTATCGCTCCACCACCGCTTCCGTCCCCCGGCTCTTGTGCTCCTCGTCGATGACAGCCGCCACGATCACGTCACCGGCGAGCTCCATGTCTGCCGTTTGCAGCGCGCGCACCGCAGCCACCTGAGCAGCGAGACTGCCCTTCATGTCCTGCGTGCCTCGCCCGTACATCCGCCCGTTCTCGATTCGGGGCGTGAACGGATCAGTCATGCCTTCCACGCCGACCGTATCGGTGTGCGCATTCAGCATAAGCGAGCGTCCCTCGCCCGACCCGGGAAGCACGCCCACGACGTTGGGCCGACCCGGCTCTGGTTCCCACACCTCTACGTCCAACCCCATTTCGTCCATCGCATCGGCGAGGTACGCGGCAATCTCCGCCTCTCCAGCCCCGTCCGGTACGAGGCCCGGATTGGTGGAGTCGATGCG
>CAZTDC010000730.1:0-1662 GCA_964612165.1 uncultured Salinivenus sp. | reverse complement strand
GTCGTGCGGAGCGTGACGTCGTCGCGCTCGCCGCGGAGCTTTCGGTGGGCGAGGCGCCGCAGCTCCTCGTAGACGGCCGGCAGCAGCCGGTCGAGGGCGGCCGTCTCCCCGTTGCTCAGGCGCACGAGCAGGGCCGTCACGTCGGACGTGGGAGCATCGTCGTCGGGCATGGCCGCGGTCTACGGTCGAGGACGTGCGGCAGGGGCGGACACCCCCGCCAGGAATCGAACTCAACCTACAGAATTGTTACACTCCTCTGGCCTTCGTGACGGGCGCGGGCCGGGGACGTTTCGGGACGGGACCGCCGCGCGGAGGCCGCAGCCCCGACGCTCCCCCGCCACCAGACGAGTTACAGGGTTGTTTCATTTCAGGCGAGGGAGTCGACGCCGATCTCGCGCATATCCTAATGGAAGAGTCTTCACTGAATCGGTGCGCGAGGTTTCTTCACGGCTCCCACAGGGGATCCTCCCAGACGGGAGTCGTCTGCCGTCCCATCGAGTTCCCTCCACTCTCTGGAGTTCTCCTTCCGTCCGCTCACTTCCTTCGGCTGAATTGCTTAAACTGCCATGTTTACGGATACTCCTGCTTCCGACGAACGGCCCCAGTCTCGCTCTGCTCCCGAGAACGGGACGTCGATTCTGTTGCCCACGCTCGTTGCCCTCCTCCTCGCATTCGTGCCGTTGAATGCGTGGGCTCAGTTGAACAAGTGTACGTACAAGGTGAAAGGAAACCTCAAAGCAAAGCACACGCAGGCCTACAAAGACCTCCTCGGGACGAGCCGATCGTCGCTTGAGGGGGTACAGGTTCGTGTGCAGGGCAAGAAACTGGTTCTAGGGGGTGGCGTCTGGGGCACCTGGACGACCGTTCGCACCAATGCAAACGGCCGGTTTAGCGTCACGAAAGAGAAGGGATGCGGAAAGCGGCGGGTACGGGTACAGGTTAAATTCAAGGATGCGGACCTGGAAGTCCGCCACAAAACGGCGACGTCGAGCGTCACCAAAGTGAAGTGGTACACCGTCTACCAGACCACGAGTGGAAAGGGAAGCGGACTGGACAAGGATAAGATCCTCACCTTTCAAAGCTCTGGGAATCGGGCGTTGGGCGCGCGGGAGCCGCGATACCACGCCGAAATCTGGTCCCTGTACCAGAAGGCAATTGCCCATATGGACGGCTACGGGTCGCGCCTAGCGTTTCAGTCACGGATCAGAATCAAGTACCCGCACGATCCGGTCAGTCCGCCGGATTGGATAAGCACGAAGGAAATAAAGTCCTACGCAAACCCACTGAACAACGTTATATACCTGGTGAAACGAGACGGGGGGATCGACCACGGCCAAAAGCCCGAGATCGCGCTCCATGAGCTGATGCACTTCTGGGCATACCAGCACAGTCGAGGCGAAGACGGCATGGCCAGCTACCTGGTCGCCAATGGCACTACGCACGGCATCGTCAAGGAGCCCTACGTCGCGTTCCACGAGGGATTTGCGGAGTGGGCAGCCCAGTTCGTGAAGGAGCAGATCGGCCCGAAGACCACCGAGCATCCGTGGAGTCCCTTTTATCTGAGGAACTACAAAGGCGGCATCAACAAGTTTGACACCGTTGATCGTGCGGATCGGGGCTGGTACAACATCTTCAGCCTGATGCAGGCGCCGAGGCCCTGGG
>CAZTDC010000729.1:0-1664 GCA_964612165.1 uncultured Salinivenus sp. | reverse complement strand
CTCACTGGTTCACACAGACGCGGCGCCGGGCCTACCGACCGATGCCGCCGACAAACTGTACCGAACCGGCGCATAGGAAGAGACGTTCGTTCACCAACGCTCACTCAACAATCCCCCAACTTATGCCTCGACATCAGTCAGCCGAGAAGCGGATGCGGCAAAACGAAAAGCGACGCAAGCAAAATAAGTCGCGCAAAAGCCGCGTCCGAACGAAGGTCAAGGAGCTCAAGGCCATGGAGGACAAAGACGCCGCGGAGGAGCTGCTCAACGACGTGAAAGGAGAACTGGACCGTCTCGCGGCAAAAGGCGTCATCCACAAAAACAAGGCAGCCAATCGGAAAAGTAAGCTCGAAAAGTACGTCAACGACCTCGAAGAATAGGGGGTCCGGATTCCGTTTTCGGGCTCCTCTCCGGCGACGGATCTCCCAAATAGGGGGAAATCCACCACAAGAAATGGGGAGGAATGGAGTAGAGGAGTGGACCAACAGAGTGTTCTGCTCCCCTTCTTGCAAATTCCTTGCAATTCTGTGCCCCATTTCGCATAATCGTAACGATTTGAGTTGTTGTTTTCTGGACGCATCCCTACTATTCTTCATCGGTCTGGAATAGGCGTAAGCTCTACCCTATTCTGAAAACGTCCGGAATTGACGGAGGAGAGGACGGGGTTGCTTCGTCCCGAGTTTGCTTCCCGGTATCCGTTCTTTCAGAGTTTCTCTTTCCGAATGCTCCCACCGCGGCGTAGAGTGGAGCAACGAGCGAGACGAAAATGGGGCAATGCGCCCTTTTGCGGAAGTATTCCATAACTGGACCGAGCACTCTCCGGCGCAAAATTGCGTATTCGGCGCTCAGTCCATTTTTTACGGGCAACGCCGCGAGGGTGGTATTTTCCCTCTTTTGTTCGGAGAAACATCCCCTCTCGGGGGTCTGTGACGGGCTCCTCTCCTTTCGGTCTTCGCTCCCTCTGACGCAGCGCAACCACCTTACACCATGACAAACAAAACACCTGTGAACGTACGCTCTTTTTCCTCACTCTGGCTTCCTGTTCTTCTCGTCTTTGGCGGCCTCTTGCTCACCGGCTGTGGGGCTACAGCTCCAACCGTGAGCTCCATTAACACCCCAGACACTCTTGAAACGGAAGAGTCGGGCAATTTCCGGGCCACCATCGACAATGAGGAGGACGCCACGAAGCCGCTATCGTACAACTGGGATTATGGCGATGGCTCAACTGGCTCGGATGTGAACACCAGCCATAGTTACAGCTCCACCGGCGAATATTCGGTCCTCTTTACCGCTAGTAACGACGGCGGCGCCGATTCGGCCCGCGCGACCGTGCGTGTTGTGCGACCGCCGCAGCCGGCTCAGATTACGTCGGTGAATGCGAATCCGAATCCGGTGGATGAAGGCGAACAAGTCGAGTTTTCCAGCAATGTGAGCGGCGACAGCCCCATTGACTATAGCTGGAGCTTTGGCGACGGCAACAACGGCTCCGGAAGCTCAGCGACACACACGTACCAGTCGGCCGGTGAGTACACCGTTCGACTTGAAGCCTCCAACAACGTCGGAGACGACTCGCGCACACTCACGATGCGGGTCGAACGGGCACTCCCGGAGATCTGCATGTCGGTAAGCGAGATGAACTCGGCCTTCTTCGGTCGAAACTCCAG
>CAZTDC010000728.1:0-1668 GCA_964612165.1 uncultured Salinivenus sp. | reverse complement strand
TTGGCGCCGACCGGCTCCTAGTCTGGATCGGGGCCAGAACGCCCCTATGGACGGACGCAGGCATGTCTCGCTACCTGGACTTCGAAGCGTCCCTCCTGGAAGCGGGGAGCGACGACATCTTCTATACGGCGTTCGTAGAGGTGTTCACCGTTATGGCGGACCCGCAGACCCGGTTTATTCTACTTCTTTTGATGGCAGGTCTGCTCGCACCGGTACTCTACCGCCTGTTTGCAGAGCTGGGCCGGATAAGTGAAGCGCTAGCGGTGGGAAGCTTCCTCGTGGCCCACATCACCTTTCTGTCCAGGGCGGCCGGTCTCCTATACGTTGTTCCCCTATTCCTGCACACGGGGCAACCGGTTGATCCTCCGTTTTTCCCCATGGTGATCGGTCTCGGGTACCTCGGGTTTGCGAGCTACCAGGCGTTTGGTCCGGGCTGGGATGGGGCACTGAAGGGAGGCGTTGCCGGGGGCTGGGCCTTTGTGCTAACGGTATCGGTGTTCGGCCTCAGCGCGTGTGCCTACGCCGTCGGACAGGCCATGTGGTATCCGTGGGGGTGGGAGTATCTGACGACCGGGGCGGTCCTGGCATCCGCCATCATTTTTTCAATCCCTGTTCTCCTCCACGCGGGGGTGGAGGTCTACCTTCGCTATCGTGACTAATCGAAATCAGCGGCCCGGCCCAAGCACGTCGCCAACCGCGCTCGGTCTACAGATGTCCTCTTCTAAAGCCTCACACGACGAAAGCACTCCGGACGGGCAACGTCCTGCGGAGCAGGAAGGCCCCGATGACGAGGCGTCGGAGGCCGAAGCCGAACCGATCGAGTGCCCCAACTGCGGACATGAGTTCACGGGCAACTACTGCCCGGAGTGCGGACAGGAGGCCGATCCATCCGCCTCCGTCGTCGAGGTGATCGGCGGGTTTTTCCGGGAGCTCGTCGACGTGGAGCACGGCTTTTGGCCGACGTTCGTGGGGCTGACGGTTCGTCCGGGGACAGTGCTCCGCGACTACCTGGGCGGAGTGCGGGCGGGACTGATCAGTCCGGGCCGGTATCTGCTGGCGGCAGTGGTCGTCGACGTCGGGGTGGACCAGTTTCTTGCCTGGATCGGTGCTGGCGATCTACCGTGGGCCGAATCGGAGGCGTCCTCCTCTTCAACTGGAGCCGAGGCCGAGGAGGGATTCAGGAAGGCGATCGACGTAGCCCTCGACCAGGTGAGTGCTATTTTCGAGGGACCACAGGCCCGAATCGGCGGGGTTTTACTGGTGACAGGCCTGCTCGCGGTGTTGCTTTATCGTTTCTTCGGGAACGAGTTGGAGCAGATCGGCGAGGCGCTGGCAACAGGAAGCTTTCTCGTCGCCCACGCAACGTTTCTCAGCAGGGGGGGCGACCTCCTATACGTAGGAACCGTGTCCCTCTATGCAGGAAAACCCGTCGATGAATCGTCTCTTCTTAGTTTTGCAATCCTCTTCGGGTACATCGGATTCGCGAGCTATCAGTGCTTCGGCCCAGGATGGAAAAGCGCACTGAAAGGAGGGTTTGCTATGATCTGGGCCCTCGTAGAGGCTGTTTCGGTTGTGATAACCGCCGCAATTGTCTATGCCGCCGGGCTGATGGTCGCATACCCCGGCAACTACGTCCCGGCGGAGACGCCCATTTGGGTAATCTTCGTG
>CAZTDC010000727.1:0-1671 GCA_964612165.1 uncultured Salinivenus sp. | reverse complement strand
AAGCGAAAAGATCCCGCATCTGGGAAGCCGTGCTTCCCTTGTGCGGGATGACTGCCCGGGGTTTTTCGGATACGTGGCTAATGTTTTTCCATTGGCCTACCTAGGCGTGGGAGCTGGACCGACCGACGAGCACGGCCAGGACGCGATCTCTTTGCGCGTCAAGTCGTGGCGGGCGGCCTTCGTCACGACCGGCACCGTTTTCTCGTTGTGCGGGGGATGCCCCCACTCCCAGATCGTTCGCCCGTCCGGGCCCACCTCCACGACCCGTCCCGCATTCGACTCGACAAGGAGCATGTTGTCGTTCCCCAGCTGCTGCCACTTGCCTCGGGTGCTCGTGTAGAAGGGGGCCGAACGGGTGGTCGGGAAACGAACCTCCATCGAGTCGGTCCCGGGCCGAAACGCAACGATCCGGGACCCACCGAGCATCGTGCCCCGTGCCGTAAAGTCCTCGTTGTTGTCGAAGACCCCGATCCAGCCGTCTGCCAGAAAATCCGGGTCGTGCTGCTGAATGAAGGGCGCCGAGACGTGCCACTTTACCACCCTCGTTTCAGGATCCACGACGAACACGAGGTGGAGATTGCGGAGCGAGACCAGGAGGTCGCCGGGCTCAAAGCGAGGAAAGGCCCCCGCCATAGAAGACGAAAGGCGTTCCACGTCATTCAGATGCAGAACGTCATTCGTCCGCAGTCCCTCCGTCCCGGCCTGCGGCTGGCTCACCTTCGACAGATAACGTTCCAACCCATTCGCGTAGAGCACGTCGAGCACGTTGACCCGTTCAAGCAATCGACCATCTGCGGCTATGTGGAGTAGCCACTCGTGATACAGCCCCCTATCGAGGCCCGGAAATCCATTCGGATGTGCCGGACTCGTCTGGCTCAGTTCCTGACTCGATCCCGGAATCCAGAAGGAGCCGTTCGGGGCCCGGGTGATCGAGTGATGATTCCCCTCCATACTGATCCACTTCAGACGTCCACAGGCGTCGAGCCGCGCGGTCCCAATGTAATTCACATTGACGAGCACGTCCCCGTTCGGCAGCAGATGCGACCCGTGGACGTTCCGCCGATTCGGATTGCCCCCCCGCAGGCCGAGCGTCGTGTCTGCGAAAAGTGCTTCTCTATCGATTCGCCACGAGTGGAGGGTCCGACCGTCTCCGGTAAGAAGCCGAATCTCCGTCTTCAATCCGCCCTCCCCCTCCCACGCGGAGGTGACCACCGTCAGGCCAGGATGCATCCTTTGCGGCGCCTTGAGTTGCGCACCGGCTCGATCATAGACGCGGGAGGTGAGAAACGTGGACTCGGGAGACCATGAACTGGATAGAGCCGTGATCTTTTGAGAAGCCCGCTCCAGAACCGCATTCGGGGCCCATCGGTGCCACCGGGCAGCAAACCCGTACAGAAACGACAGCACCATCAGGGAAAGAACGAAGCCGGCCTTCGCAATCGAGAGTCGTTTCATCCGATTGTTAGCCTCAAACACTGCGACCAGAAGCCCCCCTGAAGTCCTCCGCGTGGCCAAAGAAAGCCACACAAACATAGGAGGGAGGAACCAAAGACACCAGAATCCCCAGATCAGGTTGACCGCCGTCCCCTCCATTGACACGATGTTGATTTTCCGTTGCTTCGGGAACGATTTGTCCCCCCCGAACCTTTGCAGGATGCCGTCTTGCCCTCA
>CAZTDC010000726.1:0-1672 GCA_964612165.1 uncultured Salinivenus sp. | reverse complement strand
GAAAACCTGCGCTTTACGTGTTTGAGCCCCTCATGGACATCGTTGGGACGTACAAATAAAGCGCAGTTCAGAAGCCCCCTGTCCCACGCTAATGCGAATGCTGCTGTGGGCGTCCCCGATCCGTGACGGTGGCCACAAAATTCATCTTGCTTGGGTATATGCACGGTCCTTCTCACTCGCGGAAAGTGAACGAAACGCTTGTCACGAATCGGCACGCTCATCGTGCATGGCCGTGATGAAGTGGGAGGGCTCCACATCTGCGGAGGTGTAGGCGGAGCCCTTCAAAATGATCGGGGCGTTTAGGATGCTCCCTCGTCCGCGTTCCGGATGCGCTCCAGGAACCGTTCGTGGGCGGCCGCGCTCTCTTCCCGATAGAATTCGAGCCGCTCCTCCGGGGTCATGTTCTTCACCCGTTCGTATCGCTCGTTCCGGATCCGCCGCGTCATCTCCACAGCATCAATCCCGTCGTCCGTCTCCTCCGAATGATTCTCCATGGCGAGGTCCTCTCGTGGTGAGCGGGGGTGATCGTCGTCACAGTCGGTTGATCACGGGCTCGGAAGGGATTCGCGCGTTAGATCGAAAACCGTGAGCCCAGCGTGCTCGGCGGCTTCTGTCAATTCCCGATCGGAAGTCACGAGCCCAATCGGATCGTTTTCGAGAGTGGAGTGATTCCCAATCCAATGTGCCGCAGCAAGATGATAGAGTGTCGGCGCCTCTCAGTCCATATTGACGCGAAAGCAGGCGTGCATTGTTCGTTACTCCCTTCGAGAGTGGTACGGCGGCGAAGTGCTCGAAATCTGCCTCGGCGCTGTCCAGCGAGGTTTCCATGTCTTCAGTCTCGAGCTCTCCGGCCCGCTCTTTGCGAACCAGTGTACTCATCACCTCGATAAGCGCAAGAGACGAAGTTGCAACGACCGGTCCCTCCCGAAGCCATCGCCGCACGCGCTCGCTCTCCTCCTCAAGCACGTACCGCTTGACCCACACACTGGCATCGAGATAAACGAGAATCATCGACGGCGACGATCACGAATGAGCAACTCAGAGGCCGGAATGCCTTCGATCGCCACTGGCTCCACGTCCGGTACTCGCTCCTCGGGAGGCGTAGCGCGGATCCGTTCTACAGCCTGACCGAAGGATTCTTCCTCAGTTGATTCGGCTGCCCACGGTTGGGACACCGCCCGTTCCAGCTCTTCATGGACAAGGGCCTCGACCGAGCGATTCTGCTTTTCTGCACGCTGTCGGAGTTGAGCGAGTACCTTGTCGTCGACATCTGTGAGATGAAGCTCGGCCATGGGAGCAGCAGGGGTGATGGAATGAAACTACACATTCACAACGATCCTCAGTCCTCCCCAGTTTCGGTTTCCCGTCCTCGGAGTACATCCCAGTGACGATTCAGTCGTCGCCCTCCGAGATGGCCTCCAGCCCCTGCCTTTCCTCATTCGCCGGACCCGGGTCGGGAACCTCTCCCTCGCCCCGGGCGAATGAGTCCCGTCGGCCCGCGTCTCCCCGCTCTTCACTGAAGCCCCCCTTTCCCATGCTCGCGGATGCCCCCGACTGGCTCCAGGAAATTGACCACACCGGCGACATTGGCATTCAGGTGATGGCTGCGTCGCTCGTCCAGCTCTTCGAACGGGCGGCTGTGGGCACCTTTCACGTCCTCACTGATCTATCT
>CAZTDC010000725.1:0-1674 GCA_964612165.1 uncultured Salinivenus sp. | reverse complement strand
ACTACTACGGCCGCACCAAGCTCGCCGGCGAGAATGTCCTCCGCGAGTTCGACTTTCTGGACTGGACCATCGTGCGCACCGTGCTGCTGTACGGTACCGCGAAGGACCTGGGCCGCTCCAACGTCGTGCTCTGGATGATCGACCAGCTTTCGAAGGGAGAGGTCATCCACGTGGTCAACGACCAGTGGCGCACCCCGACGTTCGCTCCCGACCTCGCCGACGGCATCGTGCACCTCGTGGACCGCGAGAAGACGGGGATCTACCACCTGTCCGGGCGCGAGATGGTCACGATCCACGAGCTTGCCCAGATGGTGGCGGAGGTGTTTGACTTCGACGCCTCCCTCATCGACCCCGTCCCCAGCGACTACTTCGAGGAGGCCGTGGAGCGCCCCGCCAAGACCGGCTTCATTATCCTGAAGGCCGAAACCGAACTTGGATACGATCCGCGCCCGCTGGAAGAGGGCCTCCGTGCCGTGGGCCAAGAGCTGGGTCTGCTCCCGGTGTCTTGATCAGTCCCTCCAACACGGAAGCGTCCCCGGAAGAAGCGGTCTACACGGGTGATCTTCCCTCCTCCTGCTCCACTCAATCAACCGGAGGCGGGCCAATCGCTTCTTGCGTCCGTGCTCAGTCGAGACACACGGGCCGCCGTCCGCCACTCACACGCCCCATCAACGCAAACGGGAGGATCATGGCGCGGGCCCCATCACTCACCCCGAATTTTTAACATACGATTGCCCTGCACCGGCACGGGACCGCCCGCCCTGCTTTCTAACTTGGAGGTACGGATTGTCTCTGTTCAACGCACCGACGTTCTCGCCCCATGCTCGACATTGACGACATTCGCTCCGACCCTCAGCGCGTGAAAGAGGCCATCCGGGCCAAAGGCGATGGATCGCCCGAGATGGTTGATGATCTCTTGTCCGTCGACGAGGAGCGCCGGGATAAGATTACGGAAAAGGAAGAGGCACAGGCGCGCCAGAACGACCTCTCATCCGAAATTGGCATCCTCAAGCGTGAGGGGAAGGAAGAGGAAGCCCAGAAGCGGATCGAGGAGACGAGTCGACTGAAGGAGAAGATCGATGCCCTTCAGGACGAGGTGCGGGAGGTGAAGGAAAAACAACGGGAGCTGCTTCTGAAACTCCCCAACGTCCCCCACCCCAGCGTGCCCGTGGGGGCCACCGAGGAGCAAAATGAGATAGAGGAGACCGTCGGGGACCAACCGACGTTTGACTTTGACCCCGAACCCCACTGGGAGCTTACCGACCGACACGACCTCGTGGACTTTGAACGGGGCGCAAAAGTTACGGGCAGCGGCTTTCCCTTCTACACCGGGCGCGGCGCACGGCTCCAGCGCGCCCTGCTCAACTTTTTCCTCGACCGGGCCCGCGAGCGCGGCTATCAGGAAATGCAGGCCCCGCTCTTCGTCAATCCCGAGAGCGCCGAGGGCACCGGCCAGCTGCCGGACAAGGACGACCTCATGTACAACATTCCGCGCGACGACTTCTTCCCCATTCCCACCGCCGAGGTCCCCCTCACCAACTTCCACCGGGACGAGATCATCGACGGCGACGACCTGCCGCTCAAGTATTGCGGCTACACCCCCTGCTGGCGCCGCGAGGCCGGCAGCTACGGCTCCGACGTGCGCGGCCTCAACCGCCTCCACCAGTTCGACAA
>CAZTDC010000724.1:0-1674 GCA_964612165.1 uncultured Salinivenus sp. | reverse complement strand
AGGAGGTCGTGGTCGTCTCGCCCGACGAGGGCGGCGTAAAGCGGGCCAGCCGGTTCGCTGGGGGATTGAGTGCTACGCTCGGGCGCGAGGTGCCGACCGCCTTCGTCGAGAAGACGCGCAATAAGACCGAAGAACGCGTCTCGGGCGGGCGACTCGTCGGTCCAGCAGACGGGCGGGTCGCGGTGATCGTGGACGACCTCGTGAGCACCGCGGGCACCATCACGCAGGCCGCCGCCGCGTGTGCCGAGGAAGGCGCCCGCACGGTGGTTGCAGCGGCTACGCACGGGATTTTTTCAGGAAACGCCGCCGAGCACATCGCCGCCTCGCCCCTGGATCGCCTCTTCATTACCAACACCGTCGCCCCGTTCCGGCTGGAGGGGACCGCCGCAGCCACCCGTCTCAACGTGTGCGACGCCGCGCCCCGCTTTGCCGCCGCCATCCGCGCCATCCACACCGAAGCCTCCGTGAGCGCCCTGAACGAAGTGTAACGGAGTGAGGAAGTAGTTTTAGACTGCGCCCTGAACGAAGTGTAACGAATGAAGAAGTGCTTTCAGAGTGTGCTCTGAACGAGGTTTAGACCGAATGAGGAAGTAGTTTCAGACTGCGCCCTGAGTGGGTGCAAATCGGAATGGAGACGCGTCTGGGGGTGTCGGGAAACGGGCGGGAGAACGCAGCTTGTCCTCGTGAGAGACCACCCATCGAATCAGGACAACCACTCGTCGGAGCGCACTTCCATCTGTCCCGCATCTCGTCTATGCTGCATGATGCGACACGACCACGTTTTGTCAACCTGCGCTTGCCCCGTCATGAATCGCATTTCGCTCTGTAGCCTCCTTCTCCTCTGCGTCACGCCGCTCGTGGCTCAGGGCCAGAGCTTCAGCACGGTCACGGGACGCAACCATCCGGAGATTGACTGGCAGGTGGCGACGACTGAGCACTTCGAGATTGTACATCCCGCGCGCCTCGACAGCATCGCCGCCGAGGCCGCGCCGATTGCCGAGGAGACCTACGACGTCCTCTCGGCCAACCTGGACACGACGTTT
The DNA here is from genome assembly GCA_964612165.1 of uncultured Salinivenus sp. Taxonomy (GTDB): domain Bacteria; phylum Bacteroidota; class Rhodothermia; order Rhodothermales; family Salinibacteraceae; genus Salinibacter. The sequence goes on along the minus strand of CAZTDC010000724.1, from coordinate 631 downwards.
GCCGAGCGCATTCGCGTATACCTGGGTGACCAGGACGAGATCGTCAACGGGTTTGCCGTGCCGTTTGGCAATGGATATACCGACATCTGGGTGCACGTCAACGACGCAGCTGCCGCGTTTACGGGTTCAAAGACGTGGCTGCGCGTCGTACTCTCCCACGAACTCACCCACATCTTCCACTACCAGGCCACGCGGTCGCCGCTGGGGACGCTGGCCTATCTGTTTGGCCCGCCCTTTCCGCGCTTCTGGACGGAAGGCCTCGCGCAGTACCAGGCCGAGACGTGGAACGCCCAACGAGGGGAGCGCTGGCTCCGCGCCGCTGTGCTCGACGACGATCTGTCGTACGACGACAACCGCTCACTGTGGAACGGGCGGCTTCTCTACGCCTCTGGCCACAGCCAGGTGCGCTACTTTGTCCAGCAGCACGGCGACTCGACGCTCGCGGACGTGCTCCACCACCGCTCGGATGCCCTCTTTGGTCTAACAGAAACGCACGACTTTGAGACGGCATTTGCGGACGTGACGGGACGCTCGCACGAGGCCTTCTACGAGAAATGGCGGCGCGACGTGAACGTATACTACAACACGCTCGCCGGCCAGCTCGAGACGCTCGACTCGCTGCAAACGGACA
>CAZTDC010000723.1:0-1680 GCA_964612165.1 uncultured Salinivenus sp. | reverse complement strand
CGAAGGTGGCCTGGACAAAGGCACGCTGTTCCCCGAGTGTATCGAGCAGAATGTAGTAGAAGGAGGACAGTCGCTCCTCGAAGGTAAAGTCCGCATAGCCCTCCGTCGCGGCGGTGAGCATGCGATATTGGTCCACCGCCAGGTCGTAAAACGCAGAAAAGAGGGCCTCGCGGCTTTCGAAGTGCGCCTCAAAGACGGCTTCGTCCAGGCCGGCTTCCGCACACACCGCCGACACGGTCGGTGTGGCAGCGGCCTCCGGTTCTAGTTGCAAGGCCGCCTCGACCAGCTGCTTTCGTTCTGTGAAGGCCTCTGGGTTGGCAATAGGGGGGCTCAGGTTCGAGTGAAGAGGAAAGGAGGGAGTTGTTCGCGCAGAAGGATTGAGTGATCCGATGGAGAGCAACCGTCCAGTAAAGTTCGAGCGGAAGGGGGCAGACGTGTGGGAAGGAGACATCTCGGCTCCTCGGAAAAGCGCCCACCTCGACACGATGACATCTGTTTGGACGGCTGAGAATGCACGACCACAGAGAGCGGTCAGTTGGTCGGCTCGTTGTCTCCCCACGCCAGACGGTAGGAGCCGACGAGAATCGCAACTGTGAGCACCGCAATCAGGCCGCCCCAAATCCAGTAAGTGAGACCCAGGTGCTGGGCGATCGTTTGCGAGTCCGACGGCATGGCCTGGCCCCCTCGCAGAATCTGCTTGGTAAACATGTAATCCACGTTCGACAGGCTCTCCAGGCAGAGGCGGATGCCAATAAACTGTGCGAGGGCGACCTCAATGAGCTCGCTGGCGAAATATCCGATGCCGAGCGCCGACGCGCCAAGGCCGAGCGTAGCTGCAAAGCCAAACAGGTTACGTACCCAGATGAGGGCCGAGAGGATCAGCAGGACGCCGAGCACCTCCATGATCCAGCGGGCCGTCGACCCCCGCGATCCGAGATAGACGACCAGGCCCCCGGCAATCGACGGGGCCAGGAGCCCGCCCGCGGCGATGAGAGGCGGGGCCAGCAGCGTCTCGGGCCGGGTGGAGTGGGCCACGCCCCCGAGCGTCACGTACAGTTCCAAGTGGCGAAAATCGCCGCCCACGATCTCGGCGGTCAATCCGTGTCCCATCTCGTGGGCCCAGGTGGCCAGCAATGAAAACGGATACAAGACAAATCCGCCGAAGGGGATGTAGCTGAGGATGATTGCCGCGACGGCCGCGCCCCAAAACAAGTACCGGAGCTGGGACCGAGAAAAGTCGTTTTCCATCACAACACCAAACGTCGTTGGGAAAAGCAGAAATGGGAACGGAAAAGAGCGGCTCACGCTCGCCAGAGGCGCCCCGTCTACTTGCTCCTCTTGAAATTTCCGTCTCGGCTTTTGTTCAGTGAACTGACTGCGGCCGGGCCCTCGGTATCAGATAGAACTCCGTTTGGAGTGCGTGACAGAGAGGGACCTGATTCGCCGTCCGCCTTCTCTGATTGGGAGGCACGATGCCACACTCCAAGGCGGGTGCGATCACAGACGGCGCGTTGCGTTCGCCCGATTCTGTGCCTACCTTGAAGGTCCTCTCGCATGCTCGTTCCGGCATGTTGGACGAGTCGTACTTCCGTTATTGCAAGAAATCCGTTTCATGTTTGACCCTGCTCGTGCGTCCGGCCATTCCTGGGTCGTGCCGCTTCTACTAGTGCTCTTCCTCAT
>CAZTDC010000722.1:0-1680 GCA_964612165.1 uncultured Salinivenus sp. | reverse complement strand
CGAAGGTGGCCTGGACAAAGGCACGCTGTTCCCCGAGTGTATCGAGCAGAATGTAATAGAAGGAAGCCAGTCGCTCCTCAAAGGTGAAGTCCTCATAGCCCTCCGTCGCGGCGGTGAGCATGCGGTACTGGTCCACCGCCAGGTCGTAAAACGCAGAAAAGAGCGCCTCTCGGCTCTCGAAGTGCCTCTCGAATACCGCTTGCTCCAGCCCGGCTTCCGCACACACCGCCGATACGGTGGGCGTGGCTGCGGCCTCCGGTTCTAGTTGCAAGGCCGCCTCGACCAGCTGCTTTTTTTCTGTGAAGACCTCTGGGTCGGGAATAGGAGGAGATGGTTTTGCGCGTGAGTAAAAGGAGGAAGTTGTTCGCGAAGACGGATCGAGTGATCCGATGGAGCGCAACCGTCCAGTAAAGTTCGAGCGGAAGAACGCAAAAGTGTGGGAGAGGGACATTCCGGTTTCGCGGAAGAGCTCCTACCTCGACACGATCACACCTTTCAGAAGGGTTGCGGAGCCATGTCCAAAGAGAGCGATCAGCTGGACGGTTTGTCGTCTCCCCAGGCCAGACGATAGGCTCCGACGAGAATTGCGACTGAGAGGAGGGCAATGAGGCCGCCCCAGATCCAGTACGTGAGGCCCAGGTGCTCGGCGATGGTCTGCGAATCGGACGACATGGCCTTCCCGCCCCGCAGGATGTTCTTCGTGAACATGTAGTCCACGTCCGACAGGCTTTCCAGGCAGAGGCGAATGCCGATGAACTGTGCGAGGGCGACCTCAATGAGTTCGGTGGCATAATACCCGATGATGAGGGCCGAGGCCCCAAGACCTAGGATAGCCACGAAGCCAAACAGGTTGCGCACCCAGATGAGGGCCGACAGGATCAGCAGGACGCCGAGGACCTCCATAATCCATCGGGCTGTTGATCCCCGCGAGCCAAGATAGACGACCGTTCCCCCGGCAATTGAGGGGGCCAAGAGCCCACCCGCGGCGATGAGGGGCGGAGCCAGCAGTGTATCAGGCCGGGCAGAGTAGGCTACGCCGCCGAGGGTCGCATACAGTTCCAGATGCTGAAAATCGCCGCCGACGACTTCGGCGGTCAATCCGTGCCCCATCTCGTGGGCCCAGGTGGCCAGCAAAGAAAACGGATACAAGACAAACCCGCCGAAGGGGATGTAGCTGAGGACAATCGCCACGACGGCCGCGCCCCAAAACAAGTACCGGAGCTGGGACCGAGAAAAGTCGTTTTCCATCACAACACCAAACGTCCTTGGGAAAAGCAGAAATGGGAACGGAAGAGAGCGGCTCACGCACGCCAGAGGCGCCCCGTCTACTCGCTCCTCTTGAAATTTCCGTCACGGCTTTTGTTCAGTAAACTAACTGCGGCCGGGTCCTCGGTATCAGATAGAACTCCCTTTGGGGCGCGTGACGAAGAGGGACCTGATTCGCCGTCCGCCTTCTCTGACTGGGGGGCAAGATGCCACACTCCGGGGCGGGTGCGATCGCAGACGGCGCGTTGCGTTCGCCCGATTCTGTGCCTACCTTGAAGGTCCACTCGCATGCTCGTCTCGGCACGTTGGACGAGTCGTACTTCCGTTATTGCAAGAAATCCGTTTCATGTTTGACCGTACTCGTGCGTCCGGCCATTCCTGGGTCGTGCCGCTTCTACTAGTGCTCTTCCTCAT
>CAZTDC010000721.1:0-1685 GCA_964612165.1 uncultured Salinivenus sp. | reverse complement strand
CCAGCGTCTTCGGCACGTCGAGGTGGGCCACGAAGCGCACGTCGGGCTTGTCGATCCCCATGCCGAAGGCGACGGTGGCCACGACGATGAGGCCGTCCTCGCGCAGAAAGCGAGCCTGATGCTCCTCCCGCGTCTGGTCCGTGAGGCCGGCGTGATACGGCACCGCGGTGTGCCCGTGCTCGTTCAGCCACTCCGCCGTCGACTCAACGCTCTTGCGGCTGAGGCAGTAGACGATGCCGTTCTGCCCCGGATGCTCGTCCTCGATGAACCGCCGGAGCTGCTGACGGGGATTGTTCTGCTTCGGCTCCACGACGTAGCGGATGTTGGGCCGGTCGAAGCCCGCGACGAACAGATCCTCATCCGTCATGCCGAGCCGGTCGAGGATGGCCCGCTGCGTGGGCGGATCCGCGGTGGCGGTGACGGCGATGCACGGCACCTGTGGGAAGGTCTGTCGAAGGCTGGCCAGCTCCATGTACTCGGGTCGAAAGTCGTGTCCCCACTGCGAGATGCAGTGCGCCTCGTCGATGGCGAGGAGGGCCGGTTGGGCCCGCTCCAGCAGATTTTGGAACCGGGTTCGGGTGGCGCGCTCCGGGGCCACGTAGCAGAGGTCCAGGCGGCCGTGGGTGAGCTGCTCCTCCACGGCGTGGCGGTCCTCCCGGCTCAGGCTGGAGTTGAGCACCGCCGCCCGCACGCCGAGCTGCTGCAGGGCGTCGACCTGGTCCTGCATCAGCGAGATGAGGGGGGAGACGATGACGCCGCAGCCCGGCCGGGTGAGCGCCGGAATCTGGTAGCAGATGGACTTGCCGCCCCCGGTGGGCATGACGACCGCCGCGTCGCCCCCCTCAATCACGCGTCGAATGATCGGCTCCTGGTACGACCGAAACGAGTCGTAGCCGAAGACGGACTGGAGGACGTGGGTCGGGTCGGCGCCGGTGACGTTCATGCTATCGGTTCTGACGTGTGCAGTGGATTTGTGAGTGGTGCGTTCCAGTGTTGGGTCTCCTAAACTGAGTTGCCTTGCGTTTGGACGTGTGGGCGTTTTGTTTCAGACAGAGCGCACGCGGTGCTGTAGATTAAGATTGGAAAACGAAAGTCTTTCTGCGAGGTCATTCCGCGAAGGATTGACCATTTTTCGAAATGAATGGCTTCTCGTTGGAAAGAATATCAACAAGGCCAAGTATTGCCGACATACCGATCCATGAGACCACCCACAGATTATTTTCCGCGATAGAACAGACCCCAGGGGATGAGAATTTGGGTCATCCGGATCTTGCGAAGCCGCAAGAAGAAATCGACTCTATAAACGGGGTCACGCATCGGTAAGTCTCCAGGGGGGATCCTCTTCAGTTCCTTTTCCGGGTGTCCACACTTGCGGACGCAGATACTCACGCACTCCCACACCGATACGCGAAAAATGGCTTCTTCAAAGAAGGCAATCTACGCCGCCATTCTGGGCAACTTCGCCATCGCCGTCACCAAGTTTTTGGGGGCCGCGGTCAGCGGCAGCTCGGCGATGCTCACGGAAGGGATCCACTCCCTCGTCGACACCGGTAACGGCGGCCTGCTTCTCCTCGGCATCCGGCGTAGCAAGCGCCCGCCCGACGACCAGCACCCCTACGGCTACGGCCAGTCGCTCTACTTCTACGCCCTCATCGTCGCCGTCCTCATCTTTGGCCTCGGCGGGG
>CAZTDC010000720.1:0-1688 GCA_964612165.1 uncultured Salinivenus sp. | reverse complement strand
ATTTTCAGCCGATCAGGGTGGATTCTCGGCCGTGTTGAGGGAGGCTGTCTCCCCGGTTTCGTAGGCGCGCCGCCAGAGTTGGTGGACAGCTCGGGCTACGAGTCTCGGTTCCGTTATTTCGATACACGAGGCCGTTACGGGATCGGCGTCGGGCGAGTGGTGGAAATGTCGATCCGGGGCGTCGGGTTTCGGGTGATGGTCGAATCGGAAGTCGAGACCGTTCTCGTCTGTGTGGTGGACGCTGTAGCACCCCGTCTGGTACCAGCGGACATCGAACCGACACCACGTTGCGTCGGCGATGCCGTCGTCGACGTGGATTCGGAGTTCGGTCGGATCGAGCAGGCTGTCGAAGCCAGCGCGGTCGACGAGCCCATCGAGTCCGAGGAACTCTGCTCGGATCTCTTCGAGGGCTGCGATGTCAAGCGATCCGACGTCCCCCTCGATGTCTTCGTCCATCTACGTAGTGGAGCGTGAGACCTCGTCACCGAATGCACCACGCTCTCGACGCTCGGTTATGGACTCGCCGGTGCGCACTGCGGCAGCGTGGCTATCGTCGGGGTCGAACCCGTAGAGCGCGAGCGCGGCCTGTGCGATCTCGAGGTTCTGCTCGATCTGGCGCCAGCGCGCGACATCTCCCCAACCGTCGTCACCGGCGTCGAGCGCGAGGGTGAGCTCGTCGATCGTTCCGACCTCATGGGTTTCCTTGATGCTCGCGCGCTCTTCTTGGAGCTCTTTGATCGATTTGCGGATCTCGGCTTTCGTGTGTTCGCGGTGGATCGCGGCGATACGACGCATCGCGAGCATCTGGGGGGCGCGCATGTATTGACTGCCGGCGTCGGTGTTGATGCGCTTGACACGCCCGTCCGCAGCCATCGTCGAGAGATACTTGCGCGCCGTCGGCGGGCTGACGCGGGCGCGGTCAGCGACCTCCTCGGTGGATTGCGGCTCGGTCGTGACGTCAATGACCTGGCGAACGCGGTCGAACGCCGTCGTGTCGTCGGTCCACTGTTCGACGACTGCCTCGTTCACGTCGCCCTCCCAGAGGTTCTCCGGGGGATCGCTGGTGGTCATGATGATAGGTACGCGGCGGTATATAAAATAGCTTTGCTGGAGAAAACGATAGTTGGGTAGCGTCGTCACTAGGTGTCGTTGATCGCGGCTTGCGGGACGGTTCAGGTAGGTATCACTCGGACGAGTGGGGCCCGGTGCACGATCGCTTCGACGGCGTCAGCAATCCACGGAAAGCATTTATTCTGACCCCCGATATAAGTTGACATGAACGCTCGGGCGTTGGTCGGAAAGCCACGTACTCAGTGAGACGGTCCGTGCGACCGCCCTTCTGGGGCCGTCATGGACTGTACTCCGGTGTGTGTCTACCCATGGATGATGATGAACTCCTCCGTCGAGAACTGCGCGGCGCTCGTGAAGAACTCGTCCGCAAACACACACGACAGTCGGACGATCTGCCATCATCAGAGCGTCAACTTCCGTTGATGCCGGAGTGAGAAGAGGTGTTACTTCGTCTCGCCCTGATGAGTATCGAGGATTTCGAAACGCACACCGATCGACTTGAACGCGATCGTGGTGACCTCTCACAACACTCTCCCACTGGTCAATGAAAGTCTACCCCAAAATCCCACGATACGATCACCCCGTCGTCCCAGAGTCGTTCTTCGACGCTGAGGATT
>CAZTDC010000719.1:0-1693 GCA_964612165.1 uncultured Salinivenus sp. | reverse complement strand
GCCCAGAGGGCCGTCTGCGCCCCTCGGTCGGCAAGGAGCAGCACAAATGTCGTGCGCATCCGGCTGTACTCGGGATGCTTTTGCTGGCGTGCTTGGATGGTCTCCTGGGCCGCCTGCGCCGCCGTTTGAATCGTGCGCTCCGACAGCTGCGCCCCCTCCCGACAGACGTCTACCATCGCGTCGGCGGCGAGCGAGGAGGCCAGCCCACCGCCGCGATGCCCACCCAACCCATCGGCCAGAACCCAGCCCTCAAGACCCTCCTGTGCGAAGTGATCGGCGGTGTCCTGATTCTTGGAGCGACCGCCAGTGCTCGATCGAATTGCGGTGGCGAACTGCATTAGACCGTGGGGAAAAGAGAAACGGATGTTACGACGGGTTTCCAGTTGAAAATGCTGTGGAGGCCCGTGTGTTCTCCCACATGATCCATTAGAACACAGAAGGTGTAGTCTCGAGTCAGGGGCGACTGAGCATCACCCCCCAGCGATAGCGGATTTCAGGTATATTCCAGTATCGGGACCTCTCGTCTTTCCCTCACCGGTTTTTTCGCGTTCCTAATAGACGGAGTGCGTTCCACCCCCTACCTTGAACCATCCGTCTCCGTATGGCGGCGGACGATTTGTTTCCCCCTTTCCACTATTCCGACCACCAATCCTACCGACCATGAGTACACCTCCTGCATCCAACAACCCGGCCGCCGAAGGCGAGCGCATCACCAAGTCCGGCGACACGCTGGACGTCCCCAACAACCCCATCATCCCCTACATCGAGGGCGACGGCGTCGGGTCCGACATCTGGGCCGCTGCCGAGCCCGTTTTCGACGCCGCCGTCGAAACGGCCTATGGCGGCGAGCGATCGGTCGTCTGGACGGAGGTCCTGGCCGGCGAGAAGGCCAAAGAACAGACCGGCGAGCTCCTTCCCCAGGAAACCGTTGACACGATCCGCGAGCACCGCGTTGCCATTAAGGGCCCGCTCACGACGCCCGTCGGCGCCGGCTTTCGGTCCCTGAACGTCGCCCTCCGTCAGAAGCTCGACCTCTTCGCCAACGTTCGGCCCACCTACTACATTGACGGCGTGCCCTCGCCGATGAAAGATCCGGAGCAGATGGACATGATCACCTTTCGGGAAAACACCGAAGACGTATACGCCGGTATCGAATGGAAGGCCGGAACCGAGGAGGTCGAACAGGTCCGCAAATTCATAGAGGAGCAGATGGGCTTCGACGAGACAATTCACGACGGCCCGGTCGGCATCGGCATCAAGCCGATCACCGAATTCGGCACCAAGCGGCTCGTCCGTGAAGCCATCGATTACGCCCTGGAGAGCGACGATAAACAGTTCGTGACGCTCGTCCACAAGGGCAATATCATGAAGTTCACCGAGGGCGCCTTCCGCGACTGGGGGTACGAGGTGGCCGAGGAGGAGTACGGCGACGAAGTGATTACCGAAGATACTCTCTGGGAGGAGCGAGACGGGGATCCCCCGGAGGATGCTGTTGTCGTGAACGACCGGATTGCCGACAATATGCTCCAGCAGATTCAGACGCGCACCGACCAGTACGACGTGCTGGCGATGCCGAACCTCAACGGCGACTACCTGTCGGACGCCTGTGGCGCACAGATCGGGGGGCTCGGGGTGGCACCGGGCGCCAACTTCGGCGACGCCGCCTGCCTGGCCGAGCCGGTCCACGGCTCCG
>CAZTDC010000718.1:0-1696 GCA_964612165.1 uncultured Salinivenus sp. | reverse complement strand
CCGCCCCCGAAATGATGATTTTGTAACAGGGGAACGGCAGCGGGCGAGACACTTTTTCCGCAAGGCCTCCTCTTCTTTCACCGCACCCCGTGTTTTCCAAACCAGCCCCCTTCAAACTGTGAGAGATTCGTTTCACGATCGGAGCACCCCCTCTCGTCGCGACTTTCTAAAGACCGGTGCCCTTGGGGCCTTGGCCCTCGGCACGGGGAGCATGGCGAATACAGCCGAGGGGCGTCCCCGTACCAATACCGCGAACGTCGACGTGCCCGGCGACGCGAAAAACATCATCTTTCTGGTGACCGACGGCATGAGCGACGGCACGCTTACGATGGCGGACCTTGCGCGGCGCCGATGGGAGGGGCAACCGTCGAACTGGATTCGGCTCTACGAGGAGGAGCGCGTGCAGCGCGGGCTCATGGACATGGCGGCGGCCAACTCCATCGTCACCGGCTCTGCCGCCGCGGCCTCGTCCTGGGGGTCCGGTCATCGGGTCGTCAACGAAGCCGTGAACGTGAGTGCGGAAGGAGAAGAGTACCAAACGATCCTCGAGATCTTTCGGGACGCCGGAAAGGGCACGGGGCTCGTGACGACGACCCGGATCACGCACGCTACTCCGGCGGGCTTCGGCATCAATATGCCGAAGCGGTGGAGTGAAGACAAGATCGCCGCGCAGTATTTGGAGCGCGAGTACGACGTGCTGATGGGGGGCGGGCGCCGCCACTTCGACCCCGATCAGCGGGAGGATGGGACCGATCTCTTCACCGGCTTTCGGGATGCGGGCCACACCGTGGCCCAGACGGCGAGCGATCTGAAGCAATGGAACCGGCGGGGCCGGGTCCTCGGAACGTTCTACGACACGCATCTGCCGTACGTCCTTGACCACCAAAATACCCCGGCGCACCAGGAACAGGTGCCCCGGTTGCCCGACATGACCGAGGCCGCACTGGCGCGTCTCGACCGAAATGACGACGGATTCCTCTTGCAGATTGAGGGAGGACGGGTGGACCACGGGGCCCACGACAACGACACCGGGGGGCTCCTCTACGACCAGATCGAGTTCGACGAGACGATTGGTCGTGTGCTCGACTTTGCGGAGGGGCACGACGATACGCTCGTGATCATCACGACGGATCACGGCAATGCAAACCCGGGCGTTAACGCCGCGGGTGATCAGTATTCGGAGTCGACCCCGATGTTCGACAAGATCGCCGACTTTCAGCACACCAATTCCTGGATCCTGTCGGAGCTCGACGAGCAGAGCACGTACCGTCAAATTCAGGATCGCGTCGAGGCGGCTTGGCAGTTTCCGATCAGTCGGGACGAGGCGGAACTCATCCAGGATGCCCTGCGGGGCCAGTATGAGGCCGCCTACCGAAAGAAGAGCGCTCCCGATCTGCTGCTCGGCGCCATCCAGGCCAACTACACCTCCGTGAACTGGCTCAGCGGCGACCACACGTCCGACTACGTCGAACTGGCAGCCCTTGGCCCGGGCAGCGAAGCGATCGAACAGTTCACCCGAAACACGGACCTGTTCGACCTGATGGTGACGGCGGCCGGGGTGCAAGACTACGTGAGCAGCTGACGCCTGCGTTGAGGCCCGCCGATCCGTTCGGCTCCGGAGCGAGAGGGCGGGACTACTGCGCCGAGTCGGGCGGGGTGGGGCGCATCACGCCGTGCTCGTCCCGCTGCAGCGGGT
>CAZTDC010000717.1:0-1696 GCA_964612165.1 uncultured Salinivenus sp. | reverse complement strand
TGGGGCTTCACCCTGCGCTTTACGGCGCTGTGGGCGGGAAGGCCGCGCCTCAAAGCCAGTCGCCTGCGGGCTTGGCCGGGCCAGACGAAAGCTCGGCCCGGCCCCCGGGGCGGGCTCAAGCCCACCCGGGACCCACCAGGAAAAAGAGCCGCTGAGATCCGTAAACCATCGGCGGCGCGGCCGGCCGCCTCCGGCGCGCCAGAACCGCAGGGCCAACGCCCCTCCCCGCAAACCTCTTCGGCCCCGCAGCGCTTCGGGCTTCCGCGAGAGCTCCCAACACATAGCGGCAGTTCCGAAAACGGCAGCTCCGAAAACGGCAGCCTCCCAAACGGCAGCCTCCAAAACGGCAGCTCCCAAGGCGACAGCCTGAAGCGGCAACGTCCAAACAGCGAATTTCCAAACCGCGCCGGCGCCCTCGCACTCCGGCTTCACGTCCCGAATCCCCTCGGCCCAAAGCCCAGACTTCAGCGCCTTAAGCTTCAGCGCCCTCGGTCGACATACCGGGGCAGGCTCAAACCGGACCTGCCCAAACCGGTCCTGCTCCACTACAGGTCGAACGCGGCGCCTGCCGCCCCAATCGCACACGGCGGCGCTCCAGCTCTGGCTCTCTTTGTGAAGCGCGTTCGCGTTGGCGGTGTCTCTGCCTCCGCTTGCACCTTGCCCTTCCTCTAGCCTGAGAGTAAGGCCTGGCGGCCGCCTTCTTTCTGGCTTCCACTCCGGAGCCGAGCGATCATTTCCCCGCGGCCCAGGAAGAGGCCGGCCTTCGCCAGAGACACCAAGACCTCAGACGCGGAAAACGTTCTATTCAATGACGGTAGTCATGCGTTGGACGCGATCGGGTACTGCTTGGAAGGCGGAAAAATGTCCCTATCATGGGCTCGCGAGATCAAGGCCCGGGTTTTGTGTAAAAGGCGTTCTGCCAGGTCCTCCGATTAAGCCGCTACGACAACAGGCTCGGCCTGCTTCTCAGCGAGCGGGTCCTTCTCTTGTTGTTCGGTTTTCCACTCGAAGTGCTCATCCATCGTTAGGTACCGCCTGCCGGTAGACCCAGGGAATCCCAGATTCCCGTCCTCGTGGGTCTCTGCACAGAGCGCCCCGATAAGTTGCTTGACGGAGGAGAGATCCGGAAAGATACGGATTACTTTTTCTCGTCGACGGACCTCTTGAATGAAGCGCTCGGGCCACATCTGGTTGCGCAAAGGCGTCGGCGGTACTTTCCAGGTAGGGCCAGCACGGCTGTGGCGTCCACCAGGCCCTCTTCAAGAATCTTGTGAGCAGCAGGCGCTTTCTCCTCAAGCTCGACAGCGACCTCGTCGAATCGCGATTGGGCCTCCTCCTGAGAGGCTGGAGATCTGAGATCTCTTACCTCCAGGATCTGATCGAGCACCTGGTGCATCCGATCCCGATAGTCGGAGGGCGTCTGGTCCAGAACGTTCCGCCGGAAGTGCGATTGACAGATACACAGTGCAAAATCAAACTTCTCCGAGTCCGTCACGTCGGTATTACCGAGGGAGGCGCCGTGACCACCAGCTTGAGGGCTTGCGCCCTTTTGTGGCTCGGCGTCCTCCCTTTTTCGATTGATTCTCCTTCGTTGCGCTTCGGTTCGTGAGATCGGGGCGTTCAGGTCGAGAGGGCGGTGCTTTTGGTCGTCCTCACTGGAGGCTTCGCTCCTATCGGTTTTCTGCGCCTTGATCCG
>CAZTDC010000716.1:0-1698 GCA_964612165.1 uncultured Salinivenus sp. | reverse complement strand
CTACGTCTTTGCCAGCGGCATGATGGCCATCGGCTGGACGAACACGCTCCAGGGCCTCTTCATGATGGCCGTGGCGTGGTTCCTGGGGCTCTACCTGCCCCACCAGCTTCACGGCGGGATCCAACCCATGTTTGAGGCCATCGCCGCGAGCGACATGGGCGCCATGCTGGAGGGACCCGGCCTGGCGGACGACGGGTCGCCCTGGACGTGGGCCGGCTACAGCTCCGCCGTCATCGTCTCGGCCGTCGGCTTTTCGATGTGGCCGCACCTGTTCATGCGCGCCTTTACGGCGGAGAGCGAGCGGACGCTCAAGCTGACGGTCGTGCTCTACCCCACCTTTCAGCTCTTCCTCGTGCCCATCTTGCTGATCGGGTTTGCCGGCGTCTTGCCCTTCCCCGACGTCGCCCCGGCCGACACGATCGTGCCTCACCTGCTCACCGAAATTGACCTGTCGCCGGTCCTCGTGGGACTCGTGTGTGCAGGCGCCCTCGCGGCGTCGATGTCATCGGGCGACGCCATCCTGCATGCCGCTGCGTCCATTGGCCTGCGCGACGGCATTAAGCCGCTGGTGCCCGGCTCGATGAGCGACACGCGACAGCGACAGTGGATTCGCGGGCTTATCGTGACCGTCAGTGCCGTCGCCTACTACTTCGCCGTGTTCTCGGAGACGAGCATCGTCGCGCTCCTGCTGGGGGCGTACGGCGGGGTCGCCCAGATCTTCCCCCTCGTGTTCGCCACGTTTTACTGGCCTCGCGCGACCGGCGCAGGAGCGCTATCGGGCCTTCTTACCGGCATCGGGGTGAACACCCTGTTTTTGGTCGTCCCGTCGCTCCGCCCCCTCCCCCTCCACGAAGGCGTGTACGGCCTCGTGGCCAATCTCTTCGTCTTCGTCACCGTGAGCTTCCTCACCACGCCCCACGACCGGGAGCGCCTCGCGCACTACACCGACCGTTCTCCGACGCGGGCCATGGAGGCCGAGTAAGATCCCCCTCCCCACCGGCCGTCCATTCCGCAGGAATCAAACCGACCGGCGCCTGCTCTACGTCCGGGGCACGAAAGTTGCGAGAGTGCCTCACGCCGCATAGGTTACGCAATCAAATCGCCCACCTTCTCTCACTGACTCTTCTTCACTTTATGTGTCGTCGCTATCTTCAGGTACTCGCCACCGCTCTTTTCTTGTGCGCCTCCCTTGCCGTTGCCCCTGTTGCCCACGCACAAATTGACCAGACGCAACAGGACGACCTGGGGGACCTGCGCCGCGCGCTTCGCTTCATTGGAAACGAGTACGCCGACAACTACGTCCAGCCCGTTACGGATGCGTTCGGGGCAAACATGAACGGGGGCCTCTTCCGCGATGCCGACGTGGGGAGTGGATTCTTGCCCGTGTTGCCTATTGACGTATACGTAGGCGTGAGCCTCTCGGCCGTGCAGACAGAGACCCTCACCAAACGCTTTACCCCACCGGCCACGGAGAACATTCCAACCCCGGATGGTGGCGAAATCGAAGTCGGATTCACAGAAGGGACAGACGCCGAGGTTCCGACGGCCTTCGGGAAAACGGAAACCCCAAGTGCAAATCTGGTCGTCACGAAGGTCGGTCCCGGAGGGAGTCGACAACAGCTCCTTTCGACCAACCCTCCGCCCGGTCTCATCGACGTCGGCCTGGCCCCGCTTCCCATTCCTCAAGCTCGGGTGGGC
>CAZTDC010000715.1:0-1701 GCA_964612165.1 uncultured Salinivenus sp. | reverse complement strand
TGCGGCCCTTCCAGTGTGATCGATTTTTGAACCTGTGGCGGTTATCTTCCTCACGCACACACTCTCCCATGCTCCCCTTCTCAGATCATGGATCGCGACGCTGCCAAGCAGGCCGCCGGGAAGGAAGCGGCCACGTTCGTACGCGACGGCATGCGGCTGGGCCTCGGCACCGGCTCGACGACCGCCTATGCACTCGAAGCCATCGGTCAGCGGGTACAACACGGGGGACTCGACGTGCGAGGCGTGCCCACCTCCTTCGCGGCGGAACGGCTGGCCCGCCGCCACGGCATTCCGCTTACGACGCTCGACGACGATCCGACACTGGACCTCGCGATCGACGGGGCCGACGAGGTCGATGACGATCTGCGCCTGATCAAAGGACGGGGCGGTGCCCACACCCGTGAGAAAGTGGTTGCAACGCAGGCCGAGCGCTTCGTGGTGGTCGTGGATCCGTCAAAGGAGGTGGACCGGCTGGGGAGCGAACAGCCCCTCCCGATAGAGGTGCTGCCAATGGCGGTGACTCCGGTCTCGAAGGCCCTTCGCGATTGGGGAACCGCCCCAGAGCTCCGGATGGCGGACGCCAAGGACGGCCCCGTGGTGACCGATCAAGGGCTCTGGATCATCGACGCGCACGTCCCGGAGGCCATCGACGATCCGGCTGCGCTCGATCGCTTCCTGGGGGCGCGACCGGGCGTGCTCGACCACGGGCTGTTCCTCGACGTGGCCACGGACGTGCTCGTGGGCCACCCCGACGGGACGACAACCCACCGCGTCCACTGAGGGCTTCCCCTCTAATGGGACAAAAAGAAAAGCGCACCGCGTCCCGACACTGATCGGGCACGGTGCGCTTCACTGGGTCAAAATGTAGAGGGGCATTCCTACTGCAGCTTGAAGGTCACCGGAAGGGACATCTGCACCTTCACGGTATTTCCGCGCTGCTGTCCAGGCTTGCAATCCAGCTTCTTCACGGCGCGCAATGCTTCGTTGTTGAGCAACTTGTGGACGCCACGCGTGACTTTCGGGTCGACCACGTTGCCCTGCTCATTCACGACGAACTGCACGAAGACCCGTCCTTCGATGCCGGCCTTTCTCGCGAAGTCAGGATATTCGACCTCGTCTTGCAGAGCCTTCACGCCTCCGCAGTCCGGCTTCTGCTCAACGACCACGAAGATTTCGTCCTCTTCTTCCTCTTCTTCGTCGGGAGCCGGCGGTCCCTGATCCGTGTTCAGCGCTTCGTCGAGATCGAGAGACGCGTCGAAATCGACATCTTCATTTTCGATGGTCTCATTGTTTGGAACCTCAACGGGCACCGGCGGCTTGGGCGGCGGGGGCGGCTTCTGTTCCTGCTTGGTCTGCTGAATTTCCTCCATCTCAACGACCTCCTGCTCCTGCAGGTTGACCTGGAACTGTTGACTTGGGCGATAATCCGCCTTAAAAGCAACAACGAGAATGACGAGGGAAAGGGTGAGACCCGCCTGGATAAAGACGTTGTACCACTTCTGAAGGTCTGCTCCCTCTTCTTTGCGTAGGGCCATGACAGAATGCCGTTATTCTCAAAGTTCGAGGCGGTGGACGAAGACTTCTTTTTGCCGATTCCATCTCACTAACCTCGTTTCTATTTGGTTGTTTCGCGCAACGAGAATCCCCGCACGGCAATCGCATCTTAACCCTGATCGTCCGCTTCCTTCCCACACGGCTGGA
>CAZTDC010000714.1:0-1705 GCA_964612165.1 uncultured Salinivenus sp. | reverse complement strand
CAGACCGACGTCTCCGACATCGGCGAGTTTGGCCTGATCGCCGTCATGCGCGACGCGCTCGGTCCCGACAGCGGTCGGGACGACGAGGATCTGGTGTCCGGCATCGGGGACGACACGGCTGTCTACCGCGTAGGCGACGAGCGGGTACACCTCCTGACGACCGACGCGCTGACGGAAGGCATCCACTTCGACCGGGCCTTCATGCCGATGGAGCACCTCGGCTTCAAGGCGATGTCGGTGAACGTGAGCGACGTGGTGGCCATGAACGCCGAGCCCCGCTACGCCACCGTCACCATCGGCCTCTCGCAGCAGGTGAGCGTCGAGATGGCGGAATCGATTTACGAGGGGGTGCGGGAGGCGTGCGAAGCCTACGACGTGACCGTGGTGGGCGGCGACACAACCAGCGCCCACGCCCTGTCGCTGTCGGTGACGGTGGTAGGCGAGGCCGACGAGGACGACGTTGTGTACCGCAGCGGCGCCGAGGTGGGCGACAAGCTGTGCGTAACGGGGGACATCGGCGCTTCGTACGCCGGCCTCAAGGTGCTGGCCCGCAATCGGCAGCGGATGCAGGAGGAGGGGCAGGACTTCCAGCCCAACCTCGATCCGTATTCGTACGTCATCCGACGGCACCTGGCCCCGCCCGCTCAGCTCAAGGCGGTGCAGGATTGGGGCGACGCCGGCGTGAAGCCTCACTCCCTAATCGACGTATCCGACGGAGTGGCGTCCGAGGTACACCACGTCTGCGAGGCCAGCGACGTGGGAGCGCAGCTCTACGAGCCCGCCCTCCCCATCGACCCGGAAACGCGCAATACGGCCACTGACTTCGGCGAGGACGTAAGCATCTACGCGCTCTTCGGTGGAGAAGACTACGAGCTCGTCTTCACGATGCCGGAAGACGAACTCGACGCCGTCGACCCGCAGTCCTACACCGTGATCGGGGACATTGTGGAGCCGGACGACCCCGACTATCCGGTTCTCATCCAGCGCGCCGACGGCGAGAACGTCCCCCTCCAGCCCGGCGGCTTCGATCATTTCGACGAGGACTGAACCGAGACCTTTCTGTCTCTCTACAACGCTTCCCAGGGCAAGACGCCCATCGAACTTCAGTTCGGACCGACAAAAAGAAAGGGGGTGTTCACCGAGTAAGCCAGATCAAACGGCCGTGGTCCTACGCCTGCTCAATCATCTCCGCGAGTACTGATCGGAGACGGTCGATTTCCTCCTCCAGTTGCTCGAGGGCCGCATCGGCCCCGTCGAACGTGGCCGAGTGACCCATCTCCTCAAGCCGACGTGCGGCTTCCCGGGCGGGCTGGGCCTGCAGGTTGGCGACGGCACCCTTCAACCCGTGTGCCTCTTCCTTTAGTGTGGACGCGTCTTCCTCTTCAACCGCCGTGCGGATGGCGGCCATGTAGGTTTCGCAGTCGTCAAGAAACGTTTTGACGAGCGTCTGCAGGAACTCAAGATCTTCGTCGACGAGATCGAAAAGCGCCTCTTTGTCGACTACCGAATCAGACATGAGGTTCGTCCCCAATTGCGAGTGAGAGGGAAGGCGCACTCCTGCGTTGCCAGCCGCACGCCTTAAGAATGCACTGAGCAGGAATGTGTTAACGCGGATATGTATTGGATACGAAACGCATGAGTTCCGTTTAGAAAGCCCCCTCGTTTTGGGGCAAAAATCTCCGCCTGTACCGACAGCTGTCGTGTA
>CAZTDC010000713.1:0-1707 GCA_964612165.1 uncultured Salinivenus sp. | reverse complement strand
GTAGTCAGGCTTTTCGCGGTCACCCGCACCCAGTTGGTTCAGGGCAGCCTTGGCGCCAGTTTCGGCCACTTCTCGGGCTTCTTTGACGGTGGATTCGAGTTGGTTACGGAGATCGGTGTCGAGGGACTGCATGGAAGAGCGGTTGGCGTGATGGGTAATAGTTGAGGTCTCTGGGGAAAGAAATCTCCCAATCAAATCGGTTTTCGTTAGCCCCGAGTTCAGGCAGCTAATGGAGAACTCGGAGGAAGTCTTTCATTAGCCCTCTATCACGAGGCTTCGGGGAGCGGTTCGGTTCCCTCATGCAGGATGCCGAGGTACTCGTCGTAGGCGTAGACCCGATACCGCTCCTTGCCGGTCATCTCCCGCACGATGCCCAAATCCTGGAGGTTTTCCAGGGCGGACGTGATTGTAGGACGGGAAATCGTCATTTCCTCGTTGGCGCGGCTCGTCGTGACCACAGGATTCTCCTGGAGAAACTCGTGCATCCGCAGAGCCGAGTTGGCCGACCGGCCCAGGTTGTCCCGGATCTTGAGTCGATCCTCCTCAAAAAGCTCCAAAATGGATCGTGCCGCCTCCACGGCTTGGGCCGAGGTTTCCTTCACCCCCTCCAGGAAAAACCGGAGCCATTCCTCCCATGCCCCCTCCTTTCGCACCTTTTGAAGCAGCTCGTAGTAGCGGTCCCGGTGCGTCTTGAAGTACAGGCTCAGGTACAGGATCGGCTTCGTGAGCGCGCCCTCCTGACAGAGCAAAAGCGTGATGAGGAGTCGTCCAACCCGCCCGTTGCCGTCCAGGAACGGATGAATGGTCTCAAACTGGACATGAGCGAGTCCCGCCTTGATGAGCGTCGGCATCCGCACCGGATCGTCATGCAGAAACTTTTCCAGGGCGCCCATACAGTCGACGACCTTGTTCGGGGGCGGGGGGACATACGTCGCGTTTCCCGGTCGTGTCCCGCCAATCCAATTCTGGGATCGTCGAAACTCGCCGGGTTCTTTCTCGCTACCCCGTCCCTCCCGGAGCAGAATGCCGTGGATCTCACGGATCAGTCGAAGAGACAGCGGAAATCCCTCCTCCAGTCGCTCCAGTCCATGGTTGAGCGCAGCGACGTAGTTCGACACCTCCACCACGTCGTCCATCGGCACGCCCGGGACCTCGTCGCTCTCGTACAGAAGCAAGTCCGAGAGCGACGATTGCGTGCCCTCAATCTGGGAGGAGAGAACTGCCTCCTTCCGGACATAGAGGTATAGGAAGAGCTGCGTATCGGGGAGCAGGGTCGTCACGCCATCGAGCCGACCCAAAGCCCGGTTGGCCCGCTCCATGAGGTCCTGGTCTTCCGCCGTGAGTTCGAGATCGCCCGATGGCGGCAGCGGATCCGGCACGAACGCCCGCACCTCCTCCCCCACGCTGGACGTGAGTATGTATTGGCCGGAACGGTCGCCCATTCGCGTAAGGGATTTACATTAGCCCGCCGAGGAGTATTCTTATTTAAACATAGGGCGACGTATTTTCATTAGCAAGCCTGCACAGGCCCTCTATGTCGTCTCTTTTTCCCTACCCCATGTAGACCGATTACACCTGCACAGGGCCGTCCTCCAGGTGGTCAAGGAGCGTTTCGCGGGCCTCATCAAGCCACTGCTCCACGTCCTCTTCCGATTTCAACACTCGGGAATCGAGGTTGGCGCGCGTCGTGTCCGGCTCCAGCTCCCG